>CACGNO010000013.1 GCA_902574335.1 uncultured Bacteroidota bacterium | reverse complement strand
TGATAAAAAGACTGAATAATAGTTTTTTTTCAATTCTTAATAACTTTAAAGATAAACACAATGTTTATCTTTTTTTTTTATTATAATTTTGAAAATAATTTTTTGATTTGAGTCAATACAAACCCAGAAAAAAAGCTTTTGTTTTACTTGAGGATGGAACTATTTTCCATGGAAAATCCATTGGAATTGATGGAACTGCTTTTGGTGAATTGTGCTTTAATACAGGCATGACTGGCTATCAAGAAATTTTCACGGACCCATCATACAATGGTCAACTAATGGTTATGGCAAACGCCCATATTGGTAATTATGGGACAAATTTAGATGAAGTAGAATCAGATTCTGTCAAAATTGCGGGTCTTATTTGTAAGAACTTTAGTTTTAACTTTTCCAGACATGGTTATTCAACATCACTCTTTGATTTTTTATCCTCAAATAAGATAGTATGTATATCTGATGTTGACACAAGAGCATTGGTAAGTTATATAAGAGATAATGGAGCTATGAATGCGGTGATATCAACAGAATCCATCGATTCAATTGATAAAATAAAAAAACAACTTTCAAAAGTTCCTTCCATGAATGGTCTAGAACTTGCTTCCAGAGTATCGACTAATAAGCCTTACTATTTTGGTGATGAAAATTCTAAATATAAGATAGCTGTACTTGATTTAGGAGTAAAAATGAATATTCTTAAAAATCTTTCAAAAAGAAATGCTTATATGAAAGTCTTTCCGCACAATTCTAAATACGAGGTTATGAAGAAATGGAATCCTGATGCATATTTCATCTCAAATGGACCAGGTGATCCAGAACCATTGTCTAATGCAATTAATGTCACTAAGGAAATACTAAACTCTAAGAAGCCTCTTTTTGGTATATGTTTAGGTCATCAAGTTATAGCTCTAGCAAATGGAATAAAGACATATAAGATGCATAATGGACATAGGGGTATAAATCACCCAGTTATCAATTTAAAGACTGGTAAAGGTGAAATTACTTCTCAAAATCATGGTTTTGCAATTGATAAAGAGGACACAGAAAAAAATAAAAATATTGAAATTACTCACATGCATCTGAATGATGATACCATTGCTGGAATTAAGATTAATGATAAGCAATGTTTTTCTGTTCAATTTCACCCTGAGGCAAGTGCAGGGCCTCACGATTCTTCATACTTATTTGATGAATTTATTGACATGATAGAAAAGTAATCATGACAAAAATTAAAGACATAAAAGCCAGACAAATTTTCGATTCTAGAGGAAACCCAACAGTTGAGGTTGATGTTATAACAAATGATAATACAATTGGGAGAGCGGCAGTTCCATCCGGAGCATCTACCGGAGAACATGAGGCAGTTGAATTGAGAGATGGAGGAAATGATTACATGGGTAAGGGAGTTAGTATGGCTGTTAACAACGTCAATTCAATAATAAGAGAAAACTTATTAGGTAAATCTGTTTTTGAACAAAAAGAACTAGATAATTTGATGATTGATTTAGATGGTACTGAAAATAAGTGTATTCTTGGTGCTAATGCAATTCTAGGTGTTTCTCTTGCTATATCTCAAGCTGCTGCAAAAAGTAAAAATTTACCATTGTATCAATATATTGGTGGTAATTCAGCAATTACACTTCCAGTCCCAATGATGAATATAATTAATGGTGGCTCACACTCTGATGCTCCTATTGCATTTCAAGAGTTTATGATTGTTCCAGTAAATGCAGAAAGTTTCTCTCACGCTATGAAAATTGGCACAGAAATTTTTCATAATTTAAAAAGTATCTTATCAGCTAGAGGTTTATCAACTTCAGTAGGTGATGAGGGAGGATTTGCTCCAAAATTAAAAGGAACTGAGGATGCACTTGAAACTATTATTAAATCTATATCATCTGCAGGATTTAAACCTGGTGAAGATGTTATGATTGCTCTTGATTGTGCTTCATCTGAATTTTTTGAAGATAATCATTATGATTACAGGATATTTGAAGGTAAAAATGGAAAAGTCTTTGATTCTGTACAACAGGCTGATTATTTATCTGATCTTGTTAGTAAATATCCAATTATATCGATTGAAGATGGTATGGATGAAAATGATTGGAGTGGTTGGATTCATTCAACAAATGTTCTTGGGAACAAAGTTCAATTAGTTGGTGATGACCTTTTTGTTACTAACACAAATATTTTACAAAAAGGTATCGATCAAAAAGCCGCAAATTCTATTTTAATTAAAGTAAATCAAATAGGTACTCTGACAGAAACTATTAATGCAATAAACTTGGCAAAAGAACATGGATTTTCGACTGTTATTTCGCATAGGTCTGGTGAAACCGAGGATAATATTATAGCAGATTTAGCAGTTGCGTTGAATGCTGGTCAAATAAAAACAGGCTCTCTTTCTAGGTCAGACAGAATGTCAAAATATAATCAACTACTTCGCATTGAAGAGCAACTTGGAACTAAAGCATTTTATCCAAAAAGAGAAGCTTTTACTTTTTAAGCTTTATTTTCCCTGTTTTTTTAACTAAATTTAAGGTTGTATGAGCAAAAAAGTTACATTACAATACAATGATAAAGAATATAACTTTAATCTTCTTAAAGGTTCTGAAAATGAAAATGCTATAGATGTTTCATCTTTAAGGTCAGAAGCTAATCTAATTACCCTAGACCCAGGATTCAAAAACACTGGATCATGTAAAAGTTCAATCACATTTCTAGATGGCGAAAAAGGAATACTTAGATATAGAGGTTACTCAATTGAAGATTTAGCAAAAAATGCAAATTTTCTTGAAGTTGCATTTTTATTAATTTTTGGAGAACTTCCAACAAAAGAAGAATTAGAAAAACTCATTTCAGATATACAAGACAACGCAATAATTGATGAGGATTTAAAAAAGATTTTAGTAAGCTTTCCAAGATCTGCTCACCCAATGGGAATACTCTCATCTCTAACTAGTGCTCTAATTGCTTTTAATCCTGAAAAGAAAATTAGTTTAAATAAAAAAACAGGTGATGGCCATACTTATATGTATAGCTTGATAGTTAAACTACTAGCTAAAATTCCAATACTTGTTGCATGGGTTCACAGAAGAAGAAAAGGTTTATCTCTTGATTATGGAGATTATACACAAGGATATGTTGAAAATATTACAAAAATGATGTTTCAACTTCCAAATCAATCATATGTTAAAAATGATGTTATTGTTAATGCAATGAATAAACTTTTAATACTTCATGCTGATCATGAACAAAACTGCTCAACATCTACAGTAAGAATAGTGGGTTCATCTGAAGCTAGCTTATTTGCTTCAGTATCAGCTGGTATATCAGCATTGTGGGGGAGACTTCATGGTGGTGCTAATCAAGCGGTTTTAGAAATGTTAGAAGCTATTAAAAATGATGGAGGTGATACTAAAAAATTTATGGAGAAAGCTAAGGACAAAAATGATCCTTTCAGATTGATGGGCTTTGGCCATAGAGTTTATAAAAACTTTGATCCTAGAGCAAAGATTATTAAAGTGGCTGCTCATGAAGTATTAAAAGATTTAGGAATTAAAGATCCAATTCTTGATATAGCTAAATCATTGGAGAAAGAGGCACTAAATGATCCATATTTCACAACTAGAAAACTTTATCCAAACGTTGATTTTTATTCTGGAATAATATATAAAGCTTTACAAATTCCTACCGAAATGTTTACTGTAATGTTCGCTTTAGGTAGAGTTCCTGGCTGGATTGCCCATTGGAGAGAGATGAGGATGAATAACGATCCAATTGGAAGACCAAGACAGGTTTACACAGGAAGTAACCAGCGTGATTTCGTATCTATAAATAAACGATAGTTTTTTTATAATGGGTGTAGAAAATATTCTGAAGGAAAAAATTGGAGAATATTTATCAGAAAATTATTCTCTTTCAAAAATTGACATAGAAATTCTCAAAACTAGGAAAGAATTTAATGGTGACTACACTGTAGTGTTATTTCCTCTGATCCCTTTAATTAAAAAAAAACCTGCTGAATTTGGTAGTGATATTGGTGAGGTTTTAAAAGAAGATGGAAATATTGTAAAAGATTATAATATTGTTCAAGGTTTTTTGAATTTAGTTTTTTTTGATGCTTTTTTAGTTGATTCACTCAAAAGTTTTGATGTTGATTTAAAAAATAATTTAAATCTAAAAAATGATTTTTATTTGATTGAATTTTCTTCTCCAAACACCAATAAACCTCTTCATTTAGGTCATGTAAGAAATATATTATTAGGAGATTCAATATCTAAAATATTTCAGGAGGTTGGTAATAAAGTTCATAAGACTCAAATTATAAATGATAGAGGAATACATATTTGTAAATCTATGGTTGCCTGGAACAGATTTGGAAATAATTCTAATCCAAAAAATGAAAACATTAAAGGAGATGTTTTTGTTGGGAATTATTATGTGTTGTACAATAATGAATATGAAAAACAAGTAAATAAGTTAATATCAGACGGTCATGACAAGAAATATGCTGAACAAAATGCAGAAATTTTATTAGAAGCTAAAGATTTACTTAGAAAATGGGAAAACGGTGATGAAGAAGTAATTAAGCAATGGGAAAAATTAAATTCTTGGGTATATGAAGGCTTTTCTAAAACATACTCTGATTTAAATGTCAAATTTGATTCTGAATATTTTGAAAGTAAAACATATCTAAAAGGAAAGGAGATAGTTATTGATGGCTTAAATAAAAATATCTTCAAAAAGAAAGAGGATAATTCTATTTGGATTGATTTAACTAATGATGGTTTGGATGAAAAAATATTATTAAGATCTGACGGAACATCAGTATATATAACTCAAGATATTGGTACAGCTTTTCTGAGATACAAAGATCATCCAAAAATGGATGGTATGATATATACAACCGGAAATGAGCAAGATTACCACTTTAAGGTTTTATTTGAGGTATTAAATAAACTTGGATATCCTTGGGCTAATAAGCTTTCTCATCTAAGTTATGGTATGGTGGATTTACCATCTGGAAAAATGAAGAGTAGGGAAGGAACTGTTGTTGATGCAGATGAATTGATTGAAGAGATGAGTAAAAAAGCTAAATCAATTTCAGAGTCACTCGGCAAAGTAAATCACCTAAATGATTCAAATCAAATAAAATTGTTTAATGACATTGCTCTAGGAGCATTAAAATACCATATTCTTAAAGTTGATCCTAAAAAAAGTATTTTATTTGACCCCAATGAATCAATTGATTTCAATGGTAATACAGGACCATTTATTCAATATACTTACGCTAGAATCCAATCTTTACTAAGAAAGAATACCAACAACAAAAGCTTTAAGGATATAAGTATTTCAGAAAAGGAAAGAAATATTATTATTCAATTAAACGATTATCCAAATGTTTTGTTGAATGCCTATTCAAATTTAAACCCATCTTTGATTGCTAATTACGTTTATGATTTGGTAAAGCTTTATAATTCTTTTTACCAGTCCCATACCGTTCTGGGAAATAATGAAATTAATAGTTTTAGAATATTACTTTCCAAAAAGGTCAGTGAATATATTAAGAAGTCGATGTCACTTTTAGGAGTTAGCGTTCCTAATAGAATGTAAAAAAAAAGCCGCTTAAAAAAGCGGCTTTTCTTATAGGTTAGTTGTAATGTTGTTACTTAGATACAGCTAAATTATAAATAACTAAACCGAAACCGATTTTGTTAATAGCATCACCAATATTGTAAACAACATCCATATCTAGTGGAATAACATCTACAAAGTCATACCATCCGTCAGTACCAATCATATATCCAATTGGATAAATTGACCAACCAACAAGTACGAACCAACATAGAGCGTTGTGTGCTTCTAATACAGCACCTCCAGCTTTTTCAGCTAAACCTTTAGCTTCTCCAAGCCATACAGTGTATGCAACCCAGAAATATGCTAAACCTGAAGCAGTACCCCATAAAACAGGATTATCTCCAGTTTCACCGATGTAACCACAAACAAGCATTACAGTAGAAGCAAAGATTAAGTTCCACATTAACTTTTTAGTAGCTCCAGCCTTAGCAAGAATTAGATAAAACTCAACACACATAAGTGGTACAGTTAAGATCCAATCTACATATCTGAAGAATGTAGTATCAGCACCAGCTACATTAGCATCTCTCATATAATAATAATGAACAGCTGCAATAAATGTAATTAGTCCTGCAGTTAACATAGATGTTCTCCATTTTCCACCACCAGCATCTAACGATAAAAAGAAAAATACTGACGCAGCCATCATGGCCATTGTACCAATGAAAAACGAGAAACTTACTAGGTCGTTAGGAACGTCACCTAATAAGAATATATTTAAAAAATTTTCCATAATAATTAATTAATTGGTTTTTATGGGGCCCAAAATAGTAAAAAATAACTAGATAAGTAGTTTTATCGCAAAAAAAAAGTCAAAATGTTGACAAATTCACAATATCCTACAGATATAACCTAATAATTATCAACGATTTAGAGTTTTTGTTCTTTTAACTTAAATCATGGATTTATTTCTAATTTGATTGATATTATACAGTTATGATTATTAAATTAGTATGATTATTAGGATATATTGAATAAAGAATACACTAACAACCTAACATTTAGAATAATTGTTTTTCTAAGTTTATTTACACTTTTCTTGAGTAATAATCTTAGTGGAGAGTATTTCTATTTCTCATGCTATGCACTAATTTTAACTTTTGGAATTATTCATGGTGCAAATGATATATTGCTGCTCATGAAAGGAAAAAATACTGATAAAAAAACTGTTATAAATAATACATTGAAATATTTTTCTATAGTGGTTCTTATTTGTATAGTTTTTTTTAATCTACCTGTAATTTCACTTTTATTTTTCTTGCTGTTCAGTGCATATCATTTTGGTGAACAACAATGGACAATTTTTGAAAACAATAATTCAAGTTCCCTTATTCTATTCTATTTCTTTTTTGGATCATTAATTTTTACAATATTATTTACAATAAACTCAGAAGAGGTTTCTGATGTTATCTTAGATATTACTAATTTTTATATTCCACAAAATGCTTATGGATTGTCTCTTCTTATTTTGTCAGTAGTTAATATTCTTTTTCTGCTTTTAAACTATAGGATTCTTAAACCACAACTTTTTCATCAATTTATACTATTTGTTGTAATGCTTATTGTTTTTTCTATTTTTGAACTTCTTCCAGCTTTTGCTGTTTACTTTGTTTTCTATCACAGTATTCCATCTATAATTGAGCAAGCTGAATATTTATTTGAGGATAGTTCTGTAAAAAGTTTTAAAAAGTTTATAATTAAAGGCTTTGCTTATTGGCTTATTGCAATTTTGTTTCTTGTTTTTCTGTATTTGATAATTAAAGATAAAATTGACTTCAGTTTAGGGGTTTTCTTCTCTTTTTTAGCAGCAATTACATTCCCACACGTTTTAGTTATTTATAAAATGAAAGAAATAACAAGAAAAAAGTAAATTTGTCTTAATGTTCAACACCTTAACCGAAAAATTAAATTCCGCATTTCATGTTCTCAAAGGACATGGCAAAATCACTGAAATAAACGTAGCTGAAACACTAAAAGAGGTTAGAAGAGCACTGCTTGATGCTGATGTTAGTTTTAAGATTGCAAAAGAATTCACCCAAAGAGTAAAAGAAAAGTCTTTAGGAAAAAATGTTCTTACTGATCTAAGGCCTGGTCAATTAATGGTCAAAATTGTGAAAGATGAATTAACTGAGCTGATGGGTGGTGAACATGAAGGTGTTAATTTATCTAACAACCCTTCAATAATACTTTTATCTGGTTTACAGGGATCAGGTAAAACAACTTTTGGTGGTAAACTAGCAAACTATTTAAAAAAGAAAAAAGGAAAAAATCCTCTTTTAGTTGCATGTGACGTGTATAGACCTGCTGCAATCGATCAACTCAAGCTACTTGGTGAACAAATAAAAGTTGATGTTTATTCTGAGGAAGGAAGTACAGATCCAGTTTCCATTTCAAAAAATTCATTAAAATATGCTAAGGAAAATAAGAAAAACATAGTAATTATAGATACTGCTGGTAGGTTAGCAATTGATGATGTATTGATGAATGAAATTGGAAATATAAAAGACGCAACAAATCCAGGAGAAATACTATTTGTTGTTGACTCCATGACTGGTCAGGATGCTGTTAATACAGCAAAAGCCTTTAATGATGTCTTAAACTTTGATGGCGTTGTATTGACAAAACTTGATGGTGATACTCGAGGCGGTGCAGCTTTAACAATTAAATCAGTTGTAAATAAACCCATTAAATTCATCGGTAATGGTGAAAAACTAGATGCTATTGATCTTTTTTACCCTGAAAGGATGGCCGATAGAATTTTGGGTATGGGAGATGTCGTTTCATTGGTTGAGAGGGCACAAGATGTTTATGATGAGAAAAAAGCTAGAGAATTAAGCAAGAAAATAGCAAAAAATAAATTTGGATTTGATGATTTCTTGAATCAAATCAATCAAATAAAAAAAATGGGTAATTTAAAAGATACGGTCAGCATGATACCAGGAATGAGTCAAATGAAGGATGTAGATATTGATAATGATTCCTTCAAACATATTGAAGCATTGATACAATCAATGACGCCAAAAGAAAGATCTAATCCAAAAATAATTGATCATAACAGAAAAAAAAGAATTGCTAAAGGGGCAGGTAGAGAAATTCAAGAAATAAATGCCCTATTAAAACAATTTGAGCAAATGTCGAAGATGATGAAGATGGTTCAATCTGGAGGTGCATCTAAATTGATGAGTATGATGCAAAACTATAAACAATAAAATGGTTGTATTAGACGGAAAAAAAACGAGTAACGATATTAAAAATGAGATTGCAGAAGAGGTAAAATCTCTTAAAAAAAATGGTTATCGTGCTCCTCACCTTGCAGCTGTAATCGTTGGGAATGACGGTGCAAGTTTAACTTATGTTGGAAGTAAGGTAAGAGCCTGTGAAAGAATAGGTTTTGAATCTACACTAATTAGTCTCGAAGACTCAATCTCTGAAACTGAATTACTTGATAAGGTAAATGATTTGAATAATGATGATAAAATAGATGGATATATTGTTCAATTACCATTACCAAAACACATTGATTCTCAAAAAATACTAATGGCAGTAGATCCAAGCAAAGATGTTGATGGTTTCCATCCAACAAACTTTGGCAGAATGGCTTTAAATTTACCAACATACATTTCAGCAACTCCTCACGGAATAATGGAGCTTCTAAAACGTTATGATGTACCAACTGAGGGTAAACACACTGTTGTAATAGGAAGGTCAGATATAGTAGGTAAGCCAATTAGTATCTTAATGGGATTAAAAACTAAGCCTGGTAATTCAACAGTTACATTAGCTCACAGCAGAACCAAAAATATATCAGATTTAATTCAAGAAGCAGATATTATAATTTCTGCTTTGGGTGTACCAAATTTTGTTAAAGCAGAAATGGTCAAAGATGGAGCTGTTGTTATCGATGTAGGAATAACAAGAGTTAAAGATGACTCTGAAAAGGGATATAAAATTGTAGGTGATGTTGATTATGAAAATGTTGCAAATAAATCTTCATTCATTACTCCTGTACCTGGTGGAGTTGGGCCAATGACCATTGCTATGTTATTAACCAATACACTCAAAGCTTATCTACAAAGAATAAATTAGATTATTTTTCGAAAATTTTATTTAAATCTTTAAAAGATTTAAACTCTAGTGCATTTCCACACGGATCTTTAAAAAACATCGTTGCCTGTTCACCAGGAAGACCCTCAAACCTGATATATGGTTCAATAATAAAGTTAATTTTTTTTTCAATTAGTTTTTTTGAAAAATCTTGAAAATCGTTCCATTCAAGAATAACCCCAAAATGAGGAATGGGAACATCCTTACCATCAACTGGGTTTGTTTTAGTGTCGTTAGATTCTTTTTCCTTATAATGAATAACTAGCTGATGTCCAAAAAAGTTAAAATCTACCCAATGATTACTACTTCTGCCTTCCTCACAACCTAAAATATTTTTATAAAAATTTCTTGATTTCTCAAGATCATTAACTGGTATAGCCAAATGAAAGGGAAGAAGATTTTTTGTTTTCATATATATTAAAATTAATGATTTAATATAACTTATTTATAATCTGTAATATATTTGTAAAAAATGGAAATTAACGCAAGCAATTTACCTATTATGGAGACCTTTTATTCAATTCAAGGTGAAGGTTTTCATTCTGGTAAACCAGCATATTTTATAAGGCTTGGTGGATGTGATGTTGGATGTCATTGGTGTGATGTGAAAGAAAGTTGGGACCACGGTGACCATAAAATTATAAATGTTGATAAAATAGTTTCCGAAGTTGAGTGTCAAAACGGCATCGTCATAGTTACAGGTGGAGAACCACTAATGTGGGATATGAATATATTAACTAGTAAGTTGAGAGAGAATAACAATATTATTCATTTGGAGACTTCGGGAGCTTATGAAATATCTGGAACATGGGATTGGGTATGCTTATCTCCCAAAAAACAAAAACTTCCAGATAAAGAAATATATAAATTAGCAGATGAGCTAAAAATTATTATTTACAATAAACACGATCTTAAATTTGCAATTGAGGAAGCGTCTAAGGTTACTGAGAAATGTAAATTGTTTATTCAGCCAGAGTGGGAGAGGTTCGAAAGAAATAAAGATTTTATAATAGATTTTATTAAAGAAAATCCAAAATGGCAAATTTCACTTCAACTTCATAAATTCATGAATGTCGATTAATTATAAATCAAGTATTTATTTCTTAATTCCTTAAATTTCTTCAGTCCTTTTTGCCATGTTATTCTAATTTCTCTTTCAGAAAGACCACTTTTAATTTGTTTTTCTAAAGTTTTATTACCTGCCAGTCTATGAAACCCAGATCTGAAAAAGTTTTCTTTGTCTTTTTCATTATTATAAGCTAAAATCAACCATTTTAAGCTAACCTTTAAAAGATAATCTTCATTTTTAAGATTATATCCGTTACATACTTCATTTTCAAATTTTGGATATTTTGCACCATACATTGATACAGGTTTAAATTTATAGCTAGTCTTTTCCCAGTCAGGTTTACCAATGATTTGAAATTGATTTGTTGTTCCTCTTCCGACACTAACCGGAGTTTGTTCAAAAAAACACAATGAAGGGTAGAGGTTAATTGATTTTAAATTTGGAAGATTAGGGGATGGTCTATCAGGTAGATCATATTTAGAGAACCTATCATAGTTAGTAAGTTCAATGATTTTTAATTTGCATTTTTCAATGCTATTTAACCAGTTTTCTCCATTGATCATTAACGCATATTCCCCTATAGTCATACCATATACAATGGGGACTGGATGTAATCCAACAAAACTCATGGACTCTTTTTCCATTACAGGACCATCAATATAATGTCCATTTGGATTTGGTCTATCAAGAACAATCAGCTCAATATTATTTTCAGCACAGCTTTCCATTACATAATGAAGTGAAGATAGGTATGTATAAAATCTAGCTCCAACATCTTGAATATCAAAAATTATTACATCTATATTTTCTAAATCTTTTTTTGAAGGTTTCTTTTTACTGCCATATAGTGATATTATTGGTATTCCAGTTTTTGGATCGATTGAATTTGTAATTTTTTCTCCTGCATCAGAATTTCCTCTGAAACCATGTTCAGGGGCAAAAACCTTTAAAATTTTTAATTCATAATTCCTTAGTGAGTCAACCAAATGTATCTTATTATTTGTTTTATTAAAATTTGAGGTATGATTTGAAACTATGGCAATATTTTTATTTTTAAGAAGTGGGATGTATTTATCTGTTTTCTCGATTCCTAATATAATTTCATTTTGTCCATAGATAATAAACGGAACGACTAAAAAAAAATTAATTTTGAAAAATAGTATTAAGTTATATTTTGAAGTTTGAAAATTTTTTAACATCCAGAATCTTAAATTATCAGAGATATAAAAATAGTGTATCATCTCCTATTATAAAAATTTCAATAATTTCTATCGTAATTGCGGTTACTGTAATTAATTTTTCTCTTTCTATTGGATTTGGAATTCAAAATGAGATTATAAATAATTTTAAGTATATATCAGGGGATTATTATGTATCAGATTATAAAAATGAAAATTTTTCAACTTTTTTTCCAATCAATAACGATGAAATTGCATCAGAGTTGTTTATATCTAAAAATATTGAATACGTAAATAAAGTCACATATACACCTGGAATTATCCCTATCCAAAGTAATTTTAAGGATATCGTATTTAAAGGTATAGAAAACAAAAATCTAGATTTAATAAATACATTTACTATTGATGAAAACTTTAATGAAATAGGGTTAAATGAAATAATTATTTCCAAAAATTTATCTGAAAAACTGCAATTTAAAGTTGAAGATAAAATCAAGTTTCTATTCTTTAAAGATGAGAGTAGTATACCAATCGTAAGAAAATTAAAAGTAGTTGGATTATATAACTCTAATATTTCTGAATTTGATTCAAGAGTTGTGTTTGGAAATATAGATCAGTCAATTTCCATAAATAAATGGAATAAAGATAATTTTGGAGCCCTCGAAATTTTTTTAGATAATAACGATAAAAAAAATATAGATTTCATTTTTAACTCAATACCCTCGACTCTTGATATTCAAAAATCTTCTGAAAGGTTTCCAGAAATTTTTAGTTGGATTAATTTATTCGATACGAATATATATTTGATTATAGTTTTAATGATTGTAGTTGGTGGAATAAATATGATTACAGCATTACTTGTAACTGTGTTAGATAAAGCCAAGCTAATTGGTACTTTGAAAGTGTTAGGAGCCAATAATAATTCAATAACAAAAATATTTATGATTAATGGACTTTATTTAATTTTTAAAGGTGTTGTTGTTGGAAATATTATTTCACTAGGTTTATTATTAATTCAGAAACAATTTTTGATTTTTGAGTTGGACCCCAGTATATACTATTCAGATTATGTCCCGATTGAAATTGCCCCTATAAAGATTATCTCATTTAACCTATTAGTAATTTTTATTTCAATGTTAATGCTCTTAATTCCCTCAAAAGCTATATCAAAAATAAAACCTAATTCAATCCTCAAATTGAGTTAATAAATTAAATTTGCATTACCAAAATGAAATATCACAATAACATTCTAGGTACTATTGGAAATACACCCATGGTAAAGCTTAATAAAATTACAAGTGATATAGAAGCTACTGTTTTAGCTAAAGTTGAGTATTTTAACCCTGGAAACTCAGTCAAGGATAGAATGGCCTTGAAAATGGTTGAAGACGCTGAAAATAGTGGTCTTTTGAAACCTGGTGGTACAATAGTAGAGGGAACATCTGGAAATACAGGAATGGGTTTGGCATTAGCTGCAATTGTAAAAGGATATAAATTAATTTGTGTTACTACTGATAAACAATCCAAGGAAAAAATAGACATATTAAAGGCAGTCGGTGCTGAGGTAATAATATGTCCAGCTGATGTAGACCCTGATGATCCCAAATCTTATTATTCGACAGCTGAAAGAATTGGAGGTGAAACGAAAAATTCTTGGTATGTTAACCAATACAATAATTTATCAAATAGAGAAGCTCATTACTTATCAACTGGACCAGAAATATGGGAGCAAACTGAAGGAAAAATCACCCATTTTGTTGTTGGTGTTGGTACAGGTGGGACTATTTCAGGTGTAGCTAAATTTTTGAAAGAAAAAAATAGTAATATTAAGATTTGGGGGATTGATACATATGGATCGGCTTTCAAGAAGTATCACGAAACAGGAATTTTCGATAAAAATGAGGTTTATCCTTATATCACTGAGGGTATTGGTGAGGATATCATACCAGAAAATGTAGATTTTGATCTGATCGATAAATTTGAAAAAGTAAATGATGAGGATGCCGCACGATACACAAGAAAACTTGCTAGGGAAGAAGGAATTTTTGCAGGAAATTCATGTGGTGCCGCAATAAAGGGCGTATTGCAATTAAAAAAACATTTCTCAAAAAATGATATTGTAGTTGTTTTACTTCATGATTCTGGAAGTAGATATGTTGGTAAAATGTATAATGATGATTGGATGAGGAAGAAGGGCTTCAGACTCGATTAATTACCTAAACGTATCATTGGGAAATTCATATATACTTTCAAATCCTTTTGAATTAATTGAAACAACAGAAAAGAGAAAATTATCGATAATAATTCCATCTAGAGTATATTCATTTTTCTTGTTGATGACTTTACTAAATTCCCAATTCGGAGCTGATGTTGTTCGCCAATAGATTTTGTATCCTATTATGTCTTGGTTGTCTGAGTAATCCCATTTAAACTTCACAGATGGTTCAACAATACCACCAATTTTTAAGTTTTTTGGAGCTGGTGGAGACCATCCTAATAAAGCAAGGTTAACTGCATTTACAGCAGTTAGTTTTTTTGCATATTCAAAATTTACACCAGAAATAACATCACCATAATTAATGTTGTTTTCTATCCTAATATCCTGGTGTTGTCTGTTGTAATTTTCATTGCTTTCCATAATTCTTACACCTGCAAAACCAAGATCATTAAAAGGTCTGTGGTGTCCTCCTCTACCAAATCTATCCAATCTGTAAACTAAATCTGGATTTAAATCAGGTAGATATTTTTTTGTTGAATTATAAATAAATCTAGCTAGTTGTCTTGAATTTCCATCAACTTCTCCGCCATAAAATCTTCTCATGTATCGTTGACGATCAGATTCATTAGCAGGAACTGGTTCAGAAAAAATTCTAAAACTTTTATTATCAATCACACCATTAATACCCTCAATATTACCAATCATATCATTATTTAGTATACCAATAATATCCCAATTATTCTTTTTTACATATTCAGCTAAACCTTTACCACCATAAAGACCTTGTTCTTCACCTGATAAACCAACATATACAATTGAATTATCAAATTTATGCTTGGATAAAACTCTGGCAGCTTCAATTGTTCCAGCCATACCACTTGCATTATCATTGGCTCCTGGCGAATCAGAAATAAAGTCATTTGGGTCTGAAACTCTACTATCAATATCACCACTCATTAATACATATCGATTAGGATATTTTGACCCTCTTTGAATAGCTACAACATTATTAATCCAAACATCTTTAATTAATCTTAAGTTATTTTTTTTAAAATAATTTTTTTGATCAAAAACTTCTAAACAATTGTTGCAATCTTCAGAAATTGATTCAAATGTTTTTTTTATCCAACGTCGAGCAGCACCTATTCCTCTTTCATTTGATACAGTATCACTCAAAGTGTGTCTGGTCCCAAAATTAGCAAGGGTTACTATATCATCTTTTATTCTTTCTTCTGAAATATCACTAATTATATTAAATATTACTTTATCATAATTATCTTGAGAATAAGCATTTAAGCTAATAAAGAAAAGAAAAATAAAAAACCTCAAAATAATTAATTGATATTAAAGATTATATCTGTTTTCTTCACTTACAATTTTAGCAATTGTTCTTTTGAGTTCAATTGGTTTTGGATAATTATAGTATTTGGTAAACCTTTTTAAACCCATTAATAAAAACTTTTGTTCACTACCTTCTGATAGAGAAAAAATCAATTCTCTTGATTTTGATATTATCATTTCACAGGCTTCAAACAAGTATAATTTACTAATAGCTATTTGAGTATGATAATTATCAGTCCCAAATCTTTTGCAATTTTTTTCGGTTCTTAAAATTGCTGATTCTGACATATAAATTTCTATGAGTATATCAGATATTGATAAAAGAACTTCTTGGTGATTTTCTAAATCCATACCATATTTCTTTAATCCAGCACCTGAAAGCATCAAAAATACCTTTTTCAAATTATTTAAAACATATTTTTCCTCATCAAATAGATCTTCAAAATCAGGAACATCAAAAGATGGAATTTCAGTTAATTCATTAGCAACTTCTTCTGCCTTTTGCATTAAATCTAATTCTCCCTTCATACCTTTTTTTATAAGCATTCCAATGGTAACTAGTCTATTAATTTCATTTGTCCCTTCATATATTCTAGCAATTCGAGAATCTCTCCATGCTGATTCCATGGGTGTCTCAGTTGAATAACCCATGCCACCAAACACTTGAATACCCTGATCAGCACAGTTTTGAGCATCTTCAGAAAGTGCTACTTTTAATATTGAACATTCAATGACAAATTCTTCGACTCCTTTAAGTTCAGCTTCTTGATGAGATTTTCCTTCACTTTTTAGCTCTGCTATCCTATCTTCAATATTTTTACCAGCTCTATAAGTTGCAGATTCACCAACATAGGTATCCATTGCCATTTTTGCAATTTTTTCCTTGATTGCTCCAAAATCAATTATTTTAGTTTTGAATTGCTCTCTTTCATTGGCATATTGAATACTTGCAGTAGTTACTCTTCTTTCAGCATCTAAACATGCAGCAGCAAGTTTAATTCTTCCAATATTTAATGCATTCATTGCAATTTTAAAACCTCCCCCTCTTTTAGAAAGCATATTTTCGACTGGCACCTTAGTTTCATTAAAAAATATTTGTCTTGTTGATGAGGAATGAATACCAAGTTTTGATTCCTCTTTACCTAACTTGATACCGTTTTCAGGATTATTTTCAACTATAAAGGCTGTAATATTTTTATCATCCTCAATTCTGGCAAATACAGTTAAAATATCTGCAAAACCAGCATTTGAAATCCACATTTTTTGACCAGTAATTAAGTAATGTTTTTTATCATCAGTGAGAACAGCTTTTGTTTTACCATTATTGGCATCTGAGCCAGCACTTGGTTCAGTCAAACAATAAGCTCCAATGTGTTCTCCTGTTGCAAGCTTTGGGATGTATTTTCTTTTTTGCTCATCTGTACCATAAAGTAAAATTGGCATTGTTCCAATTCCTGTATGCGCACCAAAAGCTGTTGAGGTTGACCCAGAACTTCCAGAAATATAATCGCAAACAAGCATTGATGATGTAAAAGGCATTCCAAGTCCTCCATATTCCTCAGGAACATTAACTCCTAAAAAGCCTAAGTTTCCGGCTTTTTTCATCACATCAGCAGTTAGCTGGTAATTATGAGTTTCAAATTCATGTTTTTTTGACCATATTTCTTTGTCAGTGAAATCTTTAACTGCATCACGCATCATTTTTTGCTCCTCACTAAAATCTTCGGGTGTAAATATTTCATCACTTTTAGTTTGTTTTGTAATAAACTCGCCTCCTTTTATAATTTCTTCTTTTGTAATTTCCATTTTTATAATATTTCAAAAATTCCTGCGGCTCCTTGGCCAGTTCCAACACACATAGTTACCATTCCGTATTTCAACTTTCTTTGTTTCATTTCATCAAATAACTGCACTGAAAGTTTAGCACCTGAGCATCCTAATGGATGACCCAGTGCAATTGCACCTCCGTTAACATTAATAATATTTTTATCAAGATTCAACTCATTTATTACAGCAATCGATTGTGATGCGAATGCCTCATTAAGTTCAATCAATTCAATATCATTAATTTTCATATTTGCTTGTTTTAACGCTTTTGGAACAGCTCTTACTGGCCCCATACCCATTATTTTAGGTGGAAGACCTGCTACACTATAACTAACAAGCTTAGCAATAGGTTCAATATTTAATTTTTTTAACATATCCTTACTTACAATCATTACAAAAGCAGCACCATCACTCATTTGTGAAGAATTACCAGCCGTTACAGATCCACTCGACGAGAATACTGGTCGTAATTTTGATAACGCTTCAATACTAGTGTCTTTTCTAGGCCCTTGATCTTGATTAAAAGTAGTTTGTCTTTCTTTTTTCTTTAAATTTTCATCTAAATAAACTTCATTAACAGTTATTGGGGCAATCTGTGAATCAAATTTCTTTTCTTCCAATGCTTTCACAGCTTTTTGATGAGATTCATAAGCGAATTTATCTTGATCCTCTCTTGAAACATTATATTGATTTGCAACTTCCTCAGCAGTTAATCCCATACCCCAATAGTAATCCTCTTTTCCTTTGGATACAGTATTATAATTAGGAACAGGTTTAAAACCTGTCATTGGAATATAGCTCATACTTTCAACACCACCAGCAATAATACATTCTGACATACCTGATCTAATTTTTGCTGTAGCAACTGCAATTGTTTCCAATCCAGATGCACAAAATCTATTAATGGTGACACCTGGTACATCATCTACTTTAAGACCCATCAAAGAAATTAATCTAGCTACATTAAAGCCCTGTTCAGCCTCAGGCATCGCATTACCGACAATTAAATCATCAATTTGTGTTTTATCAAATCCAGGAATTTGTGATATTAAATATTCAATAGTTTCTGCAGCAAGCTCATCTGGTCTTTTGAACTTAAAAAAACCTCTTGGTGCTTTACCAACAGCAGTTCTATAAGCTTTTACTATATATGCTTCTCTCATATTAATTTCTTAATGGTTTTCCGTTTTTTAACATATACTGGATTCTTTCCAGTGTTTTCTTCTCACCACATAGCGATAAGAAAGCTTCTCTTTCAAGGTCTAATAAATATTCCTCAGAAACTAATGTTGCTTGAGAGAGTTCGCCTCCGCATAAAACGTTGGCAATTTTGTTAGCTATTTTTTTATCATGTTCTGATATATATCCCCCAGCTAGCATTGAATCTGCACCAACGTAAAGCATGCCAAGACCTTGTTTTCCTAAAACTTTGATGTCATTTTTTGGAATTGGCTTGGTGTAACCCATATCATACATGTTTAATGCAACATTTTTAGCAATTGAGATTTGATTTTTTTTATTCATTACAACATGATCTCTTCCCTTGACGAGGTAATCTAAATCAAAGCCTTCATGCGCAGATGTAGCAGTTTTAGCCATACCAATATTTATAAAATATTCTTGCAGTAAGTTTACTTCAACGTCGTTAGGTCTAAATGTTTCAGAAGCTCTCAGAGCCATTTCTTTTAAACCACCTCCTCCAGGTACAAGACCTACACCAACCTCGACTAGACCAATATATGTTTCACTGTAAGCAACTAGTTTATCACAATGCAAACAAACCTCACATCCACCTCCAAGTGTATATCCGTGTGGAGCGCCTATGACAGGAATTGAGGAATATCTTAATTTCATCATTGTGTTTTGAAACATTTTCATGAAATAATTTAATTCATCATACTCTTGTTCAACAGATGCAAGAAAAATTACACTTATGTCCGCTCCAGCAGAAAAATGAGGTGATTCATTTCCTAAAACTAAACCTTTATAGTTAGCTTCAGCCAAATCAACAGATTTGTCTAATGCTTGAATTATATTTTGATTGATAGAATTCATCTTGGATCCGAACTCTAGATTCAAAATATTATCTCCAATATCTATTAATCTTGCTTCTTTATTTGACCATACAACTTTGTTGTCGGGTGAATTTTTTAGAATTATAAAACCTTCTTGTCCAGGGATTTTTATGTATGATTTTGTCTTTTTATCATAACATTCATTAAATCCATTTTTGGTAGAGTAAAAATTATTATGATTGCTTGAAATCATTTCAGAAACCCACTTTGCTGGCTCTAAATCAAACTTTTTCATTAATTCGACACCTTCTTTTACTCCAATGTAATTCCAAATTTCAAAAGGTCCTTCTTTCCATCCAAATCCTGCTCTAAGTGCTGAATCTATACTATGTATATCTTCAGAAATTTCTGGGATTCTATTCTGAACGTAAGCAAACGTTTTAGCAAAAACTTCTCTGTAGAAATCTGATGCCCTATCATCACCACTAACTAATATTTTAAATTTATCAGCTCTATTTTTAGCTTTTCTAGCGGCATTAAGTGTTTCAAAATTTACTTTTTTTTGCTCTTTGTACTCAAATGATTTTAGATCTAAAGATAGAATCTTTGACTTTCCATCCTTTCCTTTAATTTTTTTGTAAAAACCTTGCTTGGTTTTGCTACCAAGCATTTTTTTATCTAACATCCTTTTAAGAAAATCAGGCAGTTTGAAAACATCCCTGTATTCATCTTTTGGACAATTTTCATATATTCCGTTAGCTACGTGACATAAAGTATCTAATCCAACTACATCAGCTGTTCTGAAGGTTGCAGATTTGGGTCTACCAATGGCAGTACCGGTTAACTTATCTATTTCTTCAACACTAAACTCACCATTTTTTACTTGGTGAAATAGACTTTGAATACCAAAAGTTCCAATTCTATTTCCAATAAAAGCAGGTGTATCTTTTGCAAGAACAGATGTTTTACCCAAAAACTTTTCACCATATTCCATTAAAAAATCTAGTACATTTTTGTCGCAGTCAGGACCAGGAATAACTTCGAACAAATTCAAATATCGCGGTGGATTAAAAAAATGTGTTATAGCAAAATTTTTCTTAAAATCATCGGATCTTCCTTCATTCATAAGTTTTATAGGAATACCTGATGTATTTGATGTAACCAGAGTCCCTTCAGTTCTATGTCTTTCAACTAAATCAAAAACAGTTTTTTTAATTTCTAATTTTTCAACAACAACCTCAATGATCCAATCAACTTCACTTATTTTATTTATATCATCTTCAAAATTTCCTAATGTTACTCTTTTAATAAACTTTTTATTATATATAGGTGATGGCTTTGATTTGATACATTTATTAAACATATCATTTACAATTCTATTTTTAACCTCTTTACTCTCCAGAGATAAATTTTTCTTTTTTTCTGATTCATTTAGTTCCTTTGGGCATATGTCTAATAATAAAACTTCAACACCAATGTTTGCAAAATGACAAGCAATTCCCGAACCCATAATTCCTGATCCCAGTACAGCTATATTTGATATTTTTTTATTCATTAATCGATTTCTTTGTTTTTTATAATAATATTTATATTATCCATTACGTCTAGAAAAATATCCAAGTCTTTTTTTCCTACCTTTTCATAGACTGCTTTATTGAATTTGTAACCAATTTTTTTAGCTAGGTTTCTGTGATCTAATCCCTCCTGAGTAAGTTTTATTAAAACACCACGTTTATCATTTGGATTATCAACTCGAACTATAAGGTTGTGTTTTTCCATTGACTTTAAGGTTCTAGATAGACTAGTTGATTGCATACCCATTTTTGGACCTAAGGATGTCGATGGCGTTCCTTTGTTGGGATCTAAATTCAATAGCGCTTGGGCATGAGCTAATGTTCCACCGTATTTTTTTGCTTCCTCATTGTACATTTTAAAAATTGATTGCCATGTATATCTAAGAGCGTGTTCAATATATTTCATAGGTTATAATAAATATAACAAAAAATACTATGCACGCATAGTAAAATATAATTATTTTAACCAATTATAAGCATTGATAAAGGCATATATCCATGGTGATATATCATCTGAATTTTTTGGGTTAGGGTAATAACCCCAGTTCCATGGAAAGGTAGATCTTTCAAGGTGAGGCATCATAGCTATGTGTCTTCCATCTTTGCTAGCTATGATTGCAGTATCATAATCTGAACCATTTGGATTGGTAGGAAATTCTGAACTGGAATATTTTCCAATGATATTGTAATCTTTTTCCTTTTTTGGCAAGCTAAATCTTCCCTCACCATGAGCTGACCAAATCCCCAACTTTGTATCTTCAAAATCTTTAAACATTATAGAGTTATTAGAATCAATCTTTACACTGGTGAATATACATTCAAACTTATTCGATTCATTGAATTCCATTTTAGGTTTGATTTCATGCTCGGGGTGGAGTAGGCCTAACTCAATAAATAATTGACATCCATTACATACACCAAGTGATAAAGTGTCACTTCTTTCATAGAATTTCTTTAAGCTTGAGTTAGCTTTTTCATTATATATGAAAGATCCTGCCCAACCTTTTGCAGATCCAAGTACATCAGAATTAGAAAAACCTCCTACAGCAACTAAAAATTTTATATCATTTAGATCTTCTTTTCCTGAAATTAGATCTGTCATATGAACATCTCTTACATCAAATCCTGAAATATGCATTGCATATGCCATCTCTCTTTCAGAATTACTTCCTTTATCTCTAATAATTGCTGCCTTAACTTTTTGATTTGTTTTGAAAGTAAATTTGGATTTAAACCAGCTTGGAAACTTGAAATTTAGATTGTTAGAATTTAGGTTGTCATACCTTTCTTTTGCTTTATTATCTCCACTCTGTAGTTTGTCAAGAAGATATGATTTTTTAAACCATTTTTTTCTGTATTCAATAA
>CACGNO010000012.1 GCA_902574335.1 uncultured Bacteroidota bacterium | reverse complement strand
GTTAATTATTGTAAAAAATGGAAATAAAATTCTAAAGCAGATTGATAAAATTATTTCTCAAAAACAAAGTATTCCAGAATCAACAGTTCTAGTAATATGCTTAGATGGTGTTAAAATTGATGCCAAGATGAAAGATTTAAAAATAACTGAGGAATATGGAGTCATTTATGATTTTAAAAAAATATATGATAATAAAATGCAGAATTGGATTAAATATCTTGCTCAAAGATCAGGATTTAAGATTGATTTTAAAACATGCGAGCTTATAAAAGAACGAACTGGCAATAATTTAAGTAAAGTAAAAATTGAATTTGAAAAAATAAGTTTGAACATGCAAGGAGCTGAAATAAGCTCAGAACTAATAGTTGAACACTTCGGGATTAATAATGACTATAATTTGTTTGAGTTACAAAACGAAATTGGTAAAAAAAACTATCACAAAGTTTTTTTAATATCAGATTATTTTTCAAAAAATTCTTCTTATTCAATACAACAAATTCTATCGACACTACACAACTATTTTACTAATATTTTTCAGATACATTCTATAAATAATAATAATCCAAATTCTATTTCAAAAATACTTGGCATAAATTATTTCTTTGTAAATGATTATATAAATGCTTCAAAAAATTATAATATCAAAGAAGTTGTTAATATCATAAGGGTGATAAATAAATATGATTTAAAAAGTAAGGGGATAGGTTTTGAAGGAAATTCAAATAAACTTATAACTCAACTTGTAAGTGAAATAATAAACTAAAATTTTAATGGGTATTTTTTTGGGCTATATTCATGCATGATCTTATAGCAAGATTCAAAAATATCATCAATTGACGGTTTTGAAAAGTAGTCTCCATCACTTCCATATGGGGGTCTATGCTCCCTAGCAGTAAGAGTAACAGGTTTTGAATCTAAGAATTTAAATCCATCATGATCTTCCAAAATAACTTTCATTATGTGAGATGATGCACCTCCAGGAAAATCTTCATCAACAATTAAAAGTTTGTTTGTTTTTTCTAAACTTTTAACAATATCCATATTAATATCAATTGGAATTAAAGTCTGAAGGTCTATTAATTCAATTTCTATATCATGTTTTAAAAGCTCAACTATAGCTTTTTCAACCAATTTTAAAGTTGATCCATATGAAACAACCGTAATATCTTTTCCTTTGGAAATATATTCTATATGACCGAGAGGCACATTAAATTCACCAATGTTATTTGGCTCTTTTTCTTTTAAACGATATGCGTTCAAAGGCTCAATAATTAAGGCAGGGTCAGAGCATGCTAATAGTGTATTATACATTCCAGCAGCTTGAAGCATATTTCTTGGGGTTAGAACTAAAATACCTTTCAATGAATTTAAAATCATTCCCATTGGAGATCCTGCATGCCACATACCTTCAAGTCTATGTCCTCTGGTTCTTACAATTAATGGTGCTAATTGTTTCCCAACAGATCTGTATGAAACAGTTGCTAAATCATCACTGAGTGTTTGTAAGGCAAACATCAAATAATCTAGGTATTGAATTTCAGCTATTGGTCTTAAACCTCTCATAGCAAGACCAATTCCCTCACCAACAATTGTAGCTTCACGAATTCCTCTATCATCAACTCTGTCCTTACCGTGTTTAATTTGCATACCTTCAAGCCCCTGGTTTACATCGCCAATTTTACCTGTATCTTCACCAAAGATTATAATATTTTGATACTTGGTTAAAAGTGAATCAAAATTATTTTTTAATATAATTCTTCCATCAACCATAGAACTATTAGTATTGAATTCAGGCTTAACATGCTTTACATTAGAATAATTATTGGGATACTCGTTATATAAAAATGAACTATAAAAAGGTTGAACTTCTTTACGATAATTTTTAACCCATGTATTTAGTTTATTAAAATTATATTCTTTTAAATTTCTTCTTAAAATCTTTCTGGAAACAGTCATTAAATCTTTTCTACTTATCTCTCTAATTCGAAGTAAGCTATTAGTTATGTTTATTATTTCATTAGATTTTTCATCTTGAATTATTGTTTTTAAGATTTTTATTAAAGATTCTCTTTCTTTGGATATATTGGATTGAAATGATGTCCATGCAAGGTCTTTTTGATTTTTAACATAATCCTTACATTCTGAATGTACTTTTTCAAGTTCTTTGGAGGAAAAAAGACCATTTTCTAAAATCCATTCTTTCATTTTAACAACACAATCAAATGATTTTTCCCAATCTAATCTTTCAGCAGTTTTATATCGTTCATGAGAACCTGATGTTGAATGACCAACAGGTTGGGTTAATTCAATAACATGAATCAATACTGGCACATGTTCGTTTCTAGCTATGTTATTAGCATATTCGTATGTAGAAATTAAACTAGGGTAATCCCAGCCCTTAACTGTTAAAATTTCATATCCTTTTTGACTTTTTGTTCTTTGAAAACCTTTTAAAACTTCAGAAATACTCGATTTTGTTGTTTGGTAAGAATTATCAACAGAAATTCCATACTCATCATCCCAAACATTAATTACAGCCGGAACTTGATGAACTCCTATTGCATTTAAAGTTTCAAAAAATAACCCCTCAGACGTACTTGCATTACCAATTGTTCCCCATGCTACCTCATTTCCATTTACAGAAAGATTTTCAGAATTGAATTTGCCAGTTCTAAATAATTTTGATGCCATAGCTAAGCCCAATAATCTCGGCATTTGTCCTGAAGTAGGAGAAACATCAGATGAAATATTATATTGATTAGGCAAATCTTTAAATTTTCCTTTCTCATCTACAAAAACGGAGCTAAAATGAGACCCCATTTGCCTACCACCTGACATGGGCTCTTCATCAAAATTAGTATTGGCATATAACCCTGCAAAGAACTGTTGAACAGTTAGCTTATCTATTGAAAACATAAATGTTTGATCTCTGTAGTAACCTGATCTAAAGTCTCCCTTTTCAAAAACCTTAGCCATTGCGACCTGAGGCAACTCCTTTCCATCACCAAAAATTCCAAATTTTGCCTTTCCACTTAAAACTTCTTTTCTTCCAAGTAAACTTGCCTCCCTGCTTATAAGAATTGTTTTATAATCATCAAGTACTTCTTTTTTAAAGTCTTTATATGAAATTGCTTTTGTTAATGAAGAGTTTTTCATTGGGTCACCAAATTTAATAAATTAAATGAGATTAAAATTAAATTCTAGAACCATCTCCTAGTAAATAAACTAGTTAAATTTTCAGGGTCTAATGTTAATATAAATCTTATTCTATTTGAATATGATTTTTTATTGATGTATAAATCATCAGATGAATAAATTGGAAAGAAGAGTTCAAAATAATTTTCAACAATATTTAATCTGAAGCCTGAATCAAAACCAGTTAAGATAGGCTCATTTTTATTTTTAAATAAACCATAATCAAAATAAGCTTCAACCCATTTCCATATTGTAATGCCACTGTTTAAAGAAATCATGAAATCATTTGGTTTAAATTCACTAATACTTGATTTAAATGCACCCTCGTACCTAACATATTGTTGTGAAAAAAAACCCGATGATTCAGACCTTCCGAATAAGTAATTATCATATAAGTAATCCGTTGTTCTGTCAACACTAAAATTATACAGTCCATCAGTATTATTATTTTGAAAAAACTTTCCTATGAATAATCTTAAATTATATTGTCTGAATTCACTAAAATAGTTTCTGTAATTCAAGATTATTGAGTTTTTAATTATTTCTTTATTAAACTGTAAATCATAAGCAAAAGAATAACTTTTCTTAGCACCTGGATTTGAATTTATATATGTAAATTTTGAAATTCCATAATTATCAGAGGGGTTGTTTTGTTCTCTGTTAATATTTATATACTTATATCGAAGAAACTGTTTATAATTAGAAACTAAATTTTTATCCCTAAATGTAAATAAAACAGTAGGACTAAATCTTGTATAACTTAGATTTTGATCAAAATGAAATTTTGACAATGATATATAATAATTTGTAGAAAAGGTCTTAGAATGGTAGGTAGACAAATTAAAACTTAAATTGCCAATAATATTTTTTGTTTCAAATGAATAAAAAGGTGAAACTAAATAAGTAAATCTCTTTTTTATAGGTGATTTATTCGTTAGTGTAATTCCAGGGGAAAATCCATCATAAAGATTATACAGGAATTGTGGTCTATAAAATATTTGATTTTTTTCATTACTATCTATGTCGGAGAAAAACCTGATAATTGTTTTTTTGTTATTTTTTTTAAAATTTAGATAAGTGTTGTTTTTATAATTTTCATCTAATAATAATTTATCGGGATCAATAATTATTTTACTTATGTTTAAATAATCTAATTTATATTCATCATTGTTTGTAATAAACCATTCTTTTTTTGATGTACCATCTAAATATTCTATTTCAATTGGAAAAGGGAAATTCAAGTCATTTCCCATTGTATTTTTAATAGCAAAATTTTCCTTCTTTTTAAATACTTTTAAATCAATTAATCCATCATAGTTTAGATAATCACTAAAAAACCATTTTAAGTTTTTAGATGAAATAGATTCAAATATATTTTGAATTTGAATTGTTTGGGCAATAGGCTTTTTTGAATTAATGATTTGTAAAATTGATTCTTTAAAGTAATTTTCACCAATATAACTATTAAGAGTTTTTAGAGAATAAAACGATTTTGCAGGGGAGGATAATCTATAATTAATCCTAGTAAGTTCATTTGAAGGTAATATGAGTTTTTGGTTTAAATTTCTTGCAGAAACAAAATTATATCCTAATCTAAATTGATTGGTGAATTTAGTCTTTGATAAATTATGTTTTTTTATAAAAAATAAATTTGAAAACTTTCCTATTAATAGCAAATCAGAATGATATTCTTCTATAAACTTATTTAAATAGTATAGTTCTAGACCAGAGGAAAACCAAAATAAATTTCTTCTATCAATATTTAATGAATTAGAAAGTATATAATGTAGCAGGTTTTTAAGAAGATTTATTTCGTTCAAAATATTTTCATCAAAAGGATCCAATAAATCAGGTATTTCTGAATAGGGGTATAGTGAATTTTTTTTAAAATCATTTTTATCAAGAACTATATTTTTATTTTTATTTTTTGGAAAATAATCTAATAAGAACTTATCAATATTATGAAGATTATTAGACTTTAGTGATAGAACTCTTTTAGAGTTTGATGCAACATTTATTTTATTAATCTTCACATTTTTAAAGTCTTTATTTTTATTAAATATTAAAGAAATATCCGAAACGGAGGATCCCAAATAATAATCTATATTTCTATTGTTTTTAGTTTTAGAAGAATCTTTTATTAGATTAGTATTAATGGAATAAATGGGGTTGTATTTTATTTTAAGGTTGATGATAGATTTTTGAAAAAACTGATCATCCAGAGAAAGATTTGATGTTAGAATAGGTTGATGATTAAATTTTGGCACAAATCGAAAAAAACAATTTTTAACATTAATAATATTATTTGTATAACCATAGTTTTCAATAAATTTTGGTATGTATAATGTATACTCAAATAAAATTTTAATCTTTTGATTAATATCCAATTCCTTATCTAATCTAATTTCAATTAAATCTTCATTATCAACAACTCTTTCCCATTCTACTGGATTATTATCAATTGTAATTTGTGATATTAATGTTTTTCCTCTCTGGCTTGAAGATGATTTCAATATTGATGAATCATATTCACTGTATAGTTTTTTTGATAAAGGAGTGCTCATCGATGAATATGAGTGATTCCAATCATAAATAATAATTTTTGAGATTTTTTTTGAACTCTGATTTGTATATATTGAATTCTGTACAACTGATATTGACATGTCATTTTCTGAAAACTCACTTTCAATTTTATGAGAGTTCTGAGAATTACCTTTTTGAAGTGAAAAAAGAAGGATTGTTAAAAATATTGAATTAAGAAGATATTTCAATTTTTAGAAATTAGGAGCAAATTTCTTTTTATCATAAAACTTTTTTAGAATATCAATAATTTCTTCTTTAGAGTCTACAAGTTCAAAAAGGAACATTTCATTTGTTGAAACATTATTAAACTTTTGACATACAGTATTCTTTATCCAATCAATACAGCCTGACCAAAAATCACTGCCATAAAGTATTACCGGGAATCTTTCTATTTTATTTGTTTGAATTAGAGTTATTGCTTCAAAAAGCTCATCAAGAGTACCGAATCCGCCTGGCATTACAACAAATGCTTGAGCATACCTAACAAACATTACCTTTCTCACAAAAAAGTAATCGAAATCGATAACTTTATCTGAATCAATAAATTCGTTGTGAGTTTGCTCATATGGAAGGTCAATATTCAATCCAACTGAAACTCCACCTGCTTTTTGAGCTCCTTTATTAGCGGCTTCCATTATTCCAGGACCACCACCTGTGATTACACCCAATCCAAGTTTTACTATATCTTCAGAAATTTCAATGGTTTTTTTATAATATTTATTATCTGGTTTAGTCCTGGCAGAACCAAAAATAGATACACATGGGCCAAGTTGTGATAATTTTTCATATCCTTCAACAAGCTCACCCATTATCTTGAATACAGACCATGAATCGTGAGATTTTTCAATCCAATCTTCAGAAACCATATTATAAATTTAACTCCTTTTTTATAAATTGGCCAGTTATTGATTTTTTATCAGAAAAGATTTCATTTAATTTTCCTTGAAAAGTAATTCTTCCGCCATTTTTTCCCCCATTTGGACCCATCTCGATTATATAGTCTGAAACCTTTAAAACATCAATGTTGTGTTCTATAATAATTATAGAATTCCCTTTTTCTGATAATTCAAAAATAATATCAAGAAATACTTTGATGTCTTCAAAATGCAAACCAGTTGTAGGTTCATCAAAAATATACATTGTTTTTCCAGTATCTTTTTTTGAAAGTTCTGTAGCTAGTTTAATTCTTTGTGACTCACCACCAGATAATGTTGTGGATTGTTGTCCAAGTGTTATGTAACCCAATCCAACCTTGTTGAGATAATTAAGTTTTCTAATAATTTTAGGGTAATTTGTAAATAAATCTGCAGCATCTTTTATCGTCATGTCCAAAATGTCTGAAATTGATTTATTTTTAAATTTTACTGACAAGGTTTCCTTATTAAACCTTTTGCCATTACATTCATCACATTCTACAAAAACGTCTGGTAAAAAATTCATTTCAATTTTTTTCATACCAGCACCTGTACATTCCTCACATCTTCCGCCTTTGACATTAAAACTAAACCTTCCTGGTTTATATCCTCTAATAGAAGATTCAGGTAGCTTTGAAAAAAGATCTCTTATTTCATTATATAGACCTGTATAAGTAGCAGGATTACTTCTTGGGGTTCTACCTATAGGGGATTGATTAATTTGAATTACTTTATCAATATTTTCTAATCCTTCAATTTTCTTGTATGGTAATGGTTCTTTTGATCCATTAAAAAAATGATTGTTTAAAATTGGGTATAAAGTTTGATTGACAATAGATGATTTACCACTTCCCGAAACACCACAAACACCAACAATTTTACCCAGTGGCAACTTCAGAGTGATATTCTTCAAATTATTTCCATTACAACCAGAAAGAATCAAAAATTTATCATTCTTATTTTCAATATTCTTTTTTAAAATTATTTTTTCATTATTTAAATATTCTGCTGTAATTGAATTGGAATTAATAATATCTGAATATGATCCTTTAAAAACTATTTTTCCACCATTTTTACCTGCTCCTGGTCCAATATCAATTATATAGTCTGATTGAAGCATAATTTCTTTATCGTGCTCTACAACAATAACACTATTATCGAGATCCCTTAATTTTTTTAAAGATTTGATAAGTTTAGTGTTGTCAATTTGATGCAGTCCAATTGATGGTTCATCTAAAATATATAGAACATCTTGCAACTGTGAGCCTATTTGTGTTGCAAGTCTAATTCTTTGTGATTCACCACCAGAAAGAGATCTAGTTTGACGATTTAAATTTAAATAGTCTAGACCGACATCAATTATAAACTCAATCCTCTTTGAAATTTCTTTTATAATTTCTGAAGCAATTTTATTTTTTTTTGCATCAAATTTACCTGGCAAGGAATTCACCCATACTTGCAAATCATTGATGTCCATATTATTTATCTCAGAAATATTTTTATTATCAATCTTGAAAAACTGAGATTCTTTTTTCAATCTAGATCCATGGCATACTTCACAAATATTATTTTTCATGAATTTTTTTGCCCAAGTTTTAATTTTTCTACTATCAACTTGAAAAAATTGATTTTCGATGAAATTCACTACCCCTTCAAAATCAATCAAATATTCTCTTGTTAATCCAAGAGATTTTGAAACAACCTTAAAACTTTCTTTCCCCCCATATAAAATAATTTCTAATGCTTTTTTGGGAATTTTAGAAATTGGATCTTTTATGTCAAAATTATACTTGTTAGAAATGTTATTTAATTGTTTAAAAACCCAATTATCTTTGTAAACACCTAATGCAGTTATTCCTCCATTGTATATTGATTTTGATTTATCAGGAATTAACAGATCCAAATCAATATTGTATACATTTCCCAATCCATTACAATTTTTACACATCCCTGACGGTGAATTAAATGAAAATGTATTAGGTTCAGGTTTCTCATATGAGATCCCTGTATCTGAACAAATCAGATTCTTACTAAAATATGATAAACTATTATCACAAATGATAAGCATAGAGTTATCACCATTATACAAAGCTGTATTAATACTTTCTTTTAATCGAAGAATAGAATTATCGTCGTTATCAATATTTAATTTATCAACTAGAATCTCAACATTGTGTATTTTATATCTATCCAGCTCCATTCCTTCATAAATTTCAATTAATTCATCGTCCACTCTTACTTTATTAAAACCTTGTTTTTTTATAGTTACAAAAAGATCTTTATAGCTACCCTTTCTAGATTTTACAACAGGGGAAAATATAAGAACCTTTTTGCCAAAAAACTTGTTGTTAACCAAATCAAATATCTCATCATCAGAATATGTTATCATCTTTTTATTTGTTGTATAACTATATGCGTCAGATACTCTTGCGAATAAAAGTCTTAAGAAATCATATATTTCAGTGGTTGTTCCAACAGTAGATCTTGGGTTTTTAGATGTTGTTTTTTGCTCAATTGCAACAACAGGGGATAAACCATCAATTTTTTCTACATCGGGTCTTTTTAAATCACCAATGAATTGTCGAGCATATACAGAGAATGTTTCAATGTATCTTCTTTGGGCTTCAGAGTATATTGTATCAAAAGCTAATGATGATTTTCCACTTCCTGACACCCCTGTAATTACTACAAGCTTGTTGCGTGGAATATCTAGATCAATATTTTTTAAATTATGAACCTTACAGCCTTTGATAGAAATTATCTCGCTCATCAAAAAAATAATCTTTCAATATAAGAATTAATCGGCTTATTTACTCTCCAATTGAGTAATCATCGCCTCTTGGATCTGCTGATGCAAAAATTTTGCCATTTTCATCAATGTGAATGGCATCAACTCTTCCAATTGAGGATGGACTTCTATTAAAAATATATCCACTATTTATCAATGAGTCTTTTGTAATTTTATCTATTGAATTGTTTTCAAAATATATTTTATCTGGAAGCCATAAATGGTGAAATCTAGGGCGAAAAACTGCATCTTTTATACTGTCATTAAATAAATAAACATTAAGTATAGTTTGTAATACAGAGGTTATAATAGTAGGACCACCAGGACTTCCTAAAATCATAGACAACTCATTATTTTTTTCAATAATTGTTGGTGTCATAGAGCTTAACATTCTTTTTTCAGGCTGAATTGAGTTTATATTACCGCCTATTAATCCATAAATATTTGGAGAACCTGGCTTGATTGAAAAATCATCCATTTCATTATTCATAAAAAAACCAAGATTTGGAACTATAATTTTAGATCCAAAATTTGAATTTAATGTCGTTGTAACAGATACTGCATTTCCAAATTTATCTACAATAGAGTAGTGCGTAGTTTCGTTTGATTCTTTAATAGAAATGTTTCCAGGCTCAATATCTTTTGAAGGTTTTGGCTTTTTTAAGTTTATTGATTTAACCCTTGAACTTAAATAGCTTTTACTGGTTATGGAATCTAAAAATTTAATATCATAAAAGTCTGGGTCTCCAAGAAATTTGCTTCGATCTGCAAAAGAAAGCTTCTCTAATTCAACTAATGTTTTAATATAATTTATATCTCTTTCTTTAAAATTGTCTATAGACAAAATTTCTAATGATTTAAGAATTTGAGCTAATACAATTCCACCTGAGGATGGAAGTCCCATAGTAATGATTTTAAGATCAGCAAAGTTGAAAACATATGGATCTCTCCATATTGGTTTATATAATAAAAAATCATCTTTTGTTAAAATTCCACCTTTGGATGAAAGAAAATTAATTATCTCATCAGAGATCTCTCCAGAATAGAAACCGTCACTACCATTTTCTAAGATAAATTGAAGAGTTGAATGTAGAGAAGGGTTACTAAAAATCATTCCCTCCTTAAAATCTTTATTAAAAATTTCAATATCATTGCTGTTTGATAATATTATCTTCTTATTTTGATTGAATGTTTTAGCTTGTTTATTTGTTAAAGAAAACCCATTCTTGGCAAGATTTAAAGCAGGTTTGAATAATGAATCTAATGGTAAAGATCCAAATCGATCATATACCTCAAATAAACCTGCTACAGTTCCAGGAACACCAATCGATAAAGCACCTTCTCTGCTTAAACCTTTAATAACATTTCCGCTCTCATCCAAATACATGTCCTTTGTAGCAGCTAATGGGGCTTTTTCTCTAAAATCTAAGCTTCCATAATCACCATCACTTAGTCTATAAACCATAAAACCACCTCCACCAAGATTGCCTGCATTTGGATATACAACTGCAAGAGCTAAATCGGTTGCAATCATTGCATCAAAAGCATTTCCACCCATTTTCAAGATTTCGTATCCTGCCTTTGAAGCTTCAATCTTTGCTGAAACTACTGCAAATTTTTTATGATATTCACTTTTAGAATTCTCACATGAGATAAATGAGAAAAACAAAAAAGTAATAAGTAGATATTTAAAATTATATACCATATCACTTATAAATATATAATAATCGAATTGTATATTTGAATAATATGACTTTAATAAGCTCTATTTCTGGAATTAGAGGAACTGTAAATGGTCCAAACACAAAAAATTTAACTCCAATTGATGTTGTTCAATATACTAGTGCATATGGAACTTGGATAAACAAAAAAAATCAAAATAAGGGTAAAACTATAGTAGTGGGCAGAGATGGTAGAATATCTGGTTCAGTGCTACTAGAATTAGTTAAATCTACTTTAATATCAATGGGAATTAATATAATTGATATTGGACTATCTACAACACCAACAACACAAATTATAGTTCAAAAGAAAAAGGCTGAAGGAGGAATTATTTTAACGGCAAGTCATAATCCAAAAAACTGGAATGCCCTAAAATTATTTAATTCTAAAGGAGAATTTCTAATTGGAGAAGAAGCTGAAGAAATATTTAGAATAGTTGATGAAGGAAAATATGAGTTTATGAAAGAAGATGATTATGGAAAAATCCATGAAAGTGTTGACTCCTTTCAAATTCACATTGATGAAGTAAAAAATCTTAAACTTGTGAACTGTGAAAAAATAATAAACAAAAAATTTAAAGTTGTAGTAGATGGAATTAACTCTAGTGGTGGTGTAATTGTACCTGAACTTCTAAAACAACTAGGATGTTCAGTAGTTGAAATTAATTGTCAACCAGATGGAAATTTTGCACATAACCCTGAGCCACTAGATAAAAACTTAAGCCAATTAAAAAAAACAGTCAAGGAGGAAAAAGCCGATTTAGGAATCGCTCTTGACCCTGATGTTGATAGGTTGGTTTTTGTTTGCGAAAATGGATTTTTGTTCGGTGAGGAAAACACAATAGTTGCATGTAGTGATTATGTACTATCAAAAACAAAAGGCAGCACTGTATCTAATATGTCATCATCAATGTCTTTGGAGCTTATTTCAAAAAAATATGGATGTGATTATTATAGTTCTAAGGTTGGTGAAATAAATGTTGTTGAAAAAATGAAAGAGGTAAATGCAATAATTGGAGGGGAAGGTAACGGAGGTGTTATTTATCCTGAAAGTCACTATGGGAGAGATGCATTAGTTGGAATTGTACTTTTCTTATCAAATTTATCTGAACTAAATATTAAAACCTCTGAACTTCTTGATATATATCCAAAGTTTTATATGATAAAAGATAAAATCAATTTAAATGAAAATTTTGATTTTGATCAATTAAAGAATAAGATGAAAGAATTTTACAAAGAGCAAGATATAGATCTAAGGGATGGTGTTAAGATAAAATTTGATGAGTCATGGCTGCACATTAGGAAATCAAATACAGAACCAATAATTAGAATTTACACTGAAGCTAAATCTCAATTAAAATGTAACGAAATAATTGAGGATTTTAAGAATTTGATTGGCTAATTTTTTCTATGTTTAAATCTGTTGTGTGTCCAAAAATAATAGTTTGGATCTTCATGGATTTGGTTCTCAACTAATCTTAGATATTTTTCTGTTATTTCAAAATCCTCTACTGAATTAGGTTTTTCAGTAATTAGTTCCAATTTCATTTCATACCTTCCTCTCTTAATTTTAGACATTTTTGCAAAAACAACAGGCACATCAAGTTCTTTTGCCATTCTTTCTGCACCTGTAAAAACAGGAACCTCAACACCCAAAAACTTTGACCAATAGTTAATTTTTCTTAACTGAGGAGATTGATCAGCCATAAAACCATACAAAAACTTAATATTTGATTTTTCAAGTCCTCTGATATTATCCAATGCATTATATCTAGAAATCAACTTAATACCATGTCTCTCTCTAGATTTGATTGTTAAATCATTAAGCTCTTTATCTTTCAAGGGTGTATAAATTGCCGCTACCTGATGTTTAAAATGAATATCTAAAGTAGTGCACCATTCATAACCACCATAATGGGATACCAAAAGTATCACACTCTTACCATCATTTAAATATTTATCAGCAACTTCTGGGTTTAAAACCTTAAATCTATCTTTAATTTGGTTTTTATTTAAGTAATCTAACTTTATCATCTCTAAGTAGATATCACAGAAATGGGTGTAAAACTTTTTTTTCAAAACTTTTATCTGTTTTGGAGTAAGATTTAGGTTTGAAGAACTTAAATTTTTTTCAACAACATCAACCCTGTAGCGAATTAAATAATAAAGAATAAAACTTAAAAAGTTAGAGAATATATACAAGATTGAAAATGGAAGATTTCCAATTATAAAAAACAAAAACTTTACGAGAAATATTTTGATTTTTTTCAAATCGAAGAATGTTTACTACTCATTATATTTAAGCTCAGCATTCAAAACAAATTCTAAATCTTCACCTTTTATATTTCTAGCAATTATTTTTCTCTCAGGGTCAACTAAAAAAGATGAGGGAATGCCTTCTTTACTTAAATCATATAATTTTGCAATAGGATCATTAAAATATTTGAGATTTGAAACATGAATCCAGTTTTGAATACCATCAGTCTCGATTGCTTTCTTCCAACTTGCCATATTCATGTCTAAAGAAACTCCTAAAATAGTAAAATCATCATCTGAATACTTATTTTGAAGTTCAGCTAATCCAGGGTTTTCAACCCTACAAGGAGCACACCAGGACGCCCAGAAGTCTATTAAAATATATTTAGACTTAATACCATAAAGAGAAATTACCTCACCATCTAAACCAGGTCCTGAGAATTTTGGAGCAAATGATCCAATTCTAGGGGCTTCAGTATTCGATAGTCTAAAGTTTTCAATAATTTTTTCTACTGCCGTAAATGGTGAAGTCAATTTTAAAGATTCGTCAAAAGTTTTCATTATGGAGTCAGCCTTGTCATAATCAATTGATCTTTCAAAAACCATACGTTGCAAAATCAAAGCCGAGATATATGAATCATTCTTATTTGTCATAAACTCAAACTCATAATCAGTGAGTTTTTTTCTCATATTGACAAACTGTTCTTCCAAGTCATCAACTAGAAGTGAGTCATTTAAGGCTATATTATAATTAATTTCATTTTGGATATTATTAAGCTCATTAATTAATGGTGACGACTCATCAATATATTTTTTAAAATCATCATTAGATTTTGTACCACTAATTTTTGTTCCTCTTAATGAATCTTTAAACACTGTTAGATTAATGTCCCCAGGTTCCAAAACAACGGGAATATTACCCTTAATATTCTTAAAAAATAAATAATACATTTCAGGAACAACGATGGAGTCTGAAAAAGTAAATTTTCCCTCTACAACATTTGATGAATCCTTTAGAACTGGAATGTTTTCTTTGTACTGAACTAGATATACCATTTCATCACTGTCTATATCAGATGATGCGGTAAGATTAAACTCATTTTTATTTGAACATGAGGATAAAATTATTAGTGATAAAATCAGTAGTTTTTTCATTCGCATGCAAATTTAGAAATATTGATCAAAAGTAATAACTTTAATCGATAAACTTATGAAAGATAAAGCCAAACTAACTCACGATTTAAAAAATATAGTTGGCAATAAGTACGTATTCACAAGCAAGTTAAATAAAGAACCCTTCTCAAAAGGGTGGAGGTATGGTAGTGGTGAGGCTTTAGCTGTTATCAAACCTGGAACATTAGTTGAGATGTGGCATGTAATAGAAGTGTGTGTTAAAGAAAATCTAATAATGATAATACAGGCAGCTAATACCGGATTAACTGGAGGTTCAACCCCTTTTGGAAATGATTACGATCGCCCAATAATAATAATTAACACAATGCGTATCAACAACATTAATGTAATTAATGATGGAAATCAAATTATTGGATTGGCAGGAAGTACTTTGTATGATTTAGAAAAAAAACTCATACCATATGGAAGAGAACCACATTCTGTAATAGGTTCTACATCTATTGGAGCATCAATAGTTGGTGGAGTTTGCAATAATTCGGGTGGATCCCTAGTGAAAAGAGGACCTGCATATACAGAACTTGCTCTTTACGCCAAAGTAAATAAAAATGGAAAGCTAGAGTTAGTTAATGAGTTGGATATTAGTCTAGGTAAAAATCCAGTTGAAATTTTAAAAAATCTTGATAATAATAATTATAATGAATCTGATATTATTAACTCTGATAAATTAGCTTCTGATGATAAATATTCTACAATTGTAAGAGATATAAATTCTAATATACCTGCAAGATTTAATGCAGATAAGAGATTATTGTATGGTGCTTCTGGAAGTGCTGGAAAAATTGCAGTATTTGCTGTTAGGTTGGATACTTATCCGATGCCTAAAAAAAATCAAGTTTTTTATGTAGGATCAAATGATGTTGATGTTTTTTGGAAATTGAGAAGAGAAATTCTTTCAAAATTTAAAAATCTACCAACATCTGGTGACTATCTACACAGAGATTGTTATGATGCTGCAAAAAAGTATAGCAAAGACACATTTATTGTAATTGAAAAACTAGGAACCAACTTTCTTCCAACTCTATTTGAATTAAAAAGAAAAGTTGATCATCTCTCAAAAAAAACATCATTATTACCTAATAATTTATCAGATAAACTGATGCAGTTCATGAGTAAATTTTGGCCTAATCACTTACCTAAAAAAATTGAAAAATATAGAGAACTATTTGAACATCATTGGATAATCGAAATGTCAGATGAAGGTATTGAGGAAGCTCAAAGATTTTTTAAAAAATTTTTTAAAGAGAATGAGGGTGATTTTTTTGAGTGCAGTGAAAAGGAAGGCAACAAAGCCATATTACACAGATTTACAGCTGCAAGCGCTTTTGGAAGATATTCAGCATTAAACGAAGATGATATTGGTGGAACTATGTCAATGGATATTGCATTTCCAAGAAATGAAAAGAATTGGTTTGAAAAACTACCAAAAGAAATTGATGATATGTTTGAAATGAAACTTTACTATGGGCATTTGTTCTGTCATGTTCTTCACCAAAATTATATTATAAAAAAAGGAGTTGATCCTATTAAACTTAAAGAAAAATTATTCAAAACTTATGATAATAGAGGAGCAGAGTATCCTTCAGAACATAATGTAGGCCATGAGTATGACGCAAAAAAGACACTTATTAACTTTTATAAAAATCTTGATCCAACCAACTCTTTTAACCCTGGAATAGGTCGTACGAGTAAACTTAGGAACTGGGAATAGATTTAATTTAAATTTTAAACTTATTTTTGCAACGTCATGATGAGCAACACTTTCGGAAATTTATTTACACTAACAACATTTGGCGAATCGCATGGAGAATGTATTGGCGGTATAATTGATGGATGTCCTGCAGGAAAGAAAATAGACATTAAATCTGTTCAAACTGATCTTGACAGAAGAAAACCAGGTCAATCTAAAATAGTCACACAAAGAAAGGAAGATGATCAATTAGAAATATTATCAGGAATATTTGAAGGAAAAACCACTGGTACCCCAATTGGATTTATTATTAAAAATAAAGACCATAAGTCAAAAGACTATAACCATATAAAAGAATCTTTTAGACCTTCACATGCTGATTATGTTTATGAAAAAAAATATGGAAATAGAGACTACAGAGGAGGAGGTAGGAGTTCTGCAAGAGAAACCGCATGTAGAGTAGTTGCTGGTTCAATTGCTAAACAAATATTGGATGATGTTAAAATCAATGCATATGTATCTTCTGTTGGAAATATTTCAGTCAACAAACCTCACTCAGAACTTGACTTTGATAATACAGAAAAAAATAATGTTAGATGTCCAGATTTAGATGTTGCCAAAGAAATGGAAGAATTAATATTAAAAGTTAGAAAAGATGGTGATACTGTTGGAGGTGTTGTGACTTGTGTAATAAAAAACACACCTGTTGGTCTTGGAGAACCAGTTTTCAAAAAATTACATTCAGAGTTAGGTGCTGCGATGTTATCAATAAATGCAGTAAAAGGGTTTGAATATGGAAGTGGATTTAATGGAGTAAAAATGAGAGGAAGTGATCATAATGACATTATAAATTCCGATGGCACTACAAAAACTAATAACTCAGGAGGAATTCAAGGCGGAATAAGTAATGGTATGGATATTTATTTCAATGTTGCATTTAAGCCAGTTGCAACTATTATGAAAGAACAAGAGAGTATTGATTCCAAGGGTAAAAAAACTACTGTTAAAGGTAAGGGAAGACATGACCCATGTGTAGTTCCAAGAGCAGTGCCAATTGTTGAAGCTATGGCTGCTTTAGTTATATTAGATTACACATTGATTAATAATTCAAGAAAATAATGAAAAATATATCATTGCATTGGAAAATTTTAATTGGAATGGTGCTTGGTGTTCTGTTTGGTTTTATTATGAGCACAGTAAATGGTGGAGGAGTCTTTATTTCAAATTGGATTAAACCATTTGGTACAATTTTTATTAATTCTTTAAAATTAATAGCGATCCCATTGATCCTTGCCTCTTTGATTAAAGGAGTCTCTGATTTAAAAGATATATCAAAGTTGTCTTCAATGGGTACGATAACAATTACAACATATCTTACGACTACTGTAATCGCTGTTTCTGTTGGTTTATTACTAGTTAATATTGTAAAGCCTGGTGATACTATTTCTGAAAAAACTCGAACTGAACTGATTGGACAGTATGATTCGGATGCTGAGAAAAAAAGAAATGCTGCTGCCGAAACTAAAGAAGCTGGACCATTACAACCTCTAGTTGACTTGGTCCCATCTAATTTTGTTGCTGCTGCATCAGATAATAAAAACATGTTGCAAGTAATATTCTTTTCAATATTATTTGGAATTTCTATGATCTTAATTCCTCCCAATAAAGCAAAACCAATTAAAGATTTTTTTGACTCCTTTAATGAAGTGGTTTTGAAAATAATTGATTTAATAATGATGTTTGCACCATACGGTGTATTTGGATTATTAGCACCTTTAGTTGTGGAAGCACCCAATGCAGACTTATTGAAAAGTCTTCTAATGTACTCTGTAACACTTTTACTAGGACTTATATTAATGATTATGATATATCTGCTTATTGTAAAATTATTAACTGGAAGAAATCCAATTTCATTTTTAAAAGCTATCCTTCCAGCACAACTAGTGGCATTTTCTACCAGCTCTAGTGCTGCAACACTTCCTGTTACCATGGATAGGGTACAAAACCATTTAAATGTTCAAAAGGAGGTCTCCAGCTTTGTTCTGCCAATTGGAGCAACAATAAATATGGATGGAACCGCTGTATATCAGGCGGTAGCAGCTGTTTTTATTGCTCAAACATTTGGTCTTGATTTAAGCTTTACAGCCCAATTAGGTATTATTTCTACTGCCACATTAGCATCTATAGGAGCAGCGGCTGTGCCTAGTGGAGGTATTATAGTTCTTGTAATTGTTTTAGCACAGGCAGGAATACCTGAAGCAGGATTAGCTTTAATATTTGCAGTAGATCGACCACTGGATATGTTTAGAACAGTTGTAAACATTACAGGTGATGCTACAGTCTCAACTATCGTATCTAAATTTCAAAAAAATCAAAGTTGAGTATAAAGATTTCTGAATCTTGGAAAAAAGTTTTAAAAAAAGAGTTTCAGTCTGATTATTTCAATGATATTATTTCAAAAACTAAGGAGGAGTATTCAAAATTTATTTGCTATCCATCGGGAAGCAAAATATTTCGAGCATTTGATGAATGTCCATTTGATAAACTCAAAGTAATTATAATAGGGCAGGACCCTTATCATGGAGAAAAACAGGCTAATGGTCTTTGTTTTTCAGTTAGTCAAGAGATTGAAAACCCACCATCTCTAAATAACATATTTAAAGAGCTAAAAGAAAACTACCCAGCTGGTGAAAGAACAAATAGTGATTTATCAGATTGGTCAAGACAAGGTGTACTTCTTTTAAATTCTATACTTTCTGTAAGAAGAAAATTTCCAGGTTCCCATAGACATGTGGGATGGGAAACATTCACTGATAATGTAATTAAAACTGTTTCAAAAGAAAAAAGTAATCTTGTATTTATGTTATGGGGAAATTATGCGAAAAACAAAGAAAAATTTATTTATGACAATAACCATTTAATACTGAAAAGTGGACACCCATCACCATTGAGTGCAAATAAAGGTTATTGGTTTGGAAACAAACATTTTCTAAAATGCAATGAATTCTTTAATGAGAAAAATATTGAAAAAATAAAATGGTAATAATTTTGTAAATTTAATGTATGATATTATCTACTTGTGAATACATCCCAAATAAAAAAATAAGCGAAAACCTAGGTATAGCTAGAGGATCAACTGTAAGAGCCAGAAATGCTCTTAGAGATTTGATGGCTGGATTAAAAAGTGTAGTTGGAGGTGAGATTGAAGAATACACTAAACTACAAGCTTATGCTAGAGAACAAGCTGTTGAAAGAATGATTGAAGATGCTAAAATATTAGGGGCTGATGCTGTTATTAATGTAAGAATGACAACATCTGTTGTTATGCAAGGTGCTTGCGAAATTTTAGCTTACGGTACTGCAGTAAAAATTTCTGACTAATATGTGGGCTGCAATTGTAATAATTCCAATACTTATTGCTGTTTGCGCAGTGATTTATGTGCTATTTAACAGGTTAGACAAATACGACAAAGAAAAATTCAATAAAAGAAGCAACTAAACATGAAAAGATTTTTTACGTTCAACGGAACAATTAGTGGATCAACATTTATTCTACGAAGTTTATTTACCATAGTTTTATCGATACCGTTTATAGTAATTGTATTTGCGATGCTAGGTACAATTGTCTTTAGCTATATGGACATCGATCTTGCTGCTGCAGATGGAATGAGTATGGAAGAGTCCAATGCCCTTGGAGAAGATGCTGGTCTTAAAATTGCAGAAGAAATGATGGAAATCGGACCGATGGCTTGGTTTTCTCAAAATATCTCAGCATTCTGGATTATTGCTACTATTCTTTCATTAGTTCCTGTAATGTGGTTTGCTTTAGCAACATATTATAAAAGAGTTTCTGCACTTTTTTATTCAAATAGAGTAAAAGCATTTATTGCGTTTTTTATTGCTGAACTTACTTTAGATATTGTTGGACTTTCCTCTGGAAATGACACAGTCTACTGGATTTGTGCATTAATAGGGTTAGGAATATTTGGATACCTTTTATTCACTGATTCACCAATTGGAGAGCATGACGGCTAATCTATGGGATGTCTCCAAGTCTTTCTTGCTGTAATTTTTCCTCCTCTTGCAGTTCTGAATAAAGGATGTGGATCAATTACTATTGTTTTTATACTTACTTGTTGTGGTTGGGTTCCAGGCATAATAGCTGCCCTAATAATTTTAAATAAAAACGAACCTGTCAATAATTAAATTTTATTAACCCCCAATTCTTTTTACTGAATGTCCTTGTGACTCTAAGATTGATATGATTTTATCTCTCTTATCTCCCTGAAAATAGATCTCATTGTTTTTAATACTTCCTCCTATACCTAGCTTATTTTTTATTGGTTTAGCAAGGTTTTTTAGATCTTCTTTTTTTAAACCTGAAAAGCCTTTTAAAATAATTACTGGAGTGCCAGCTCTTCCTTTGACAGAGTAATGCGCCTCTAAGGTTTGTTTTTTAATGTTAGACTTTGGTTTAATTATATTTTCAGACTTATAGTCTTTTGGGATAAGTGACTTTAAATCCTCAAGGGAGGTTAATTTTTTCATTTATAAAACACCTATGTCTTTTAATCTTTGAATTAAGAAGTCGTGAGCAGTAATATCATCATATTTCTTAGGGTTTTCATCATCAATACATGAATCTAATACATTCAGTTTCATAGTTCCAACTGGATGAAGAAAGAAAGGAATAGAATATCTTGACTTTTTCCATAATTCCTTTGGGGGATTAATAACCTTATGAATAGTAGATTTTAATTTATTGTTGGTATATCTTGAAAGCATATCACCAACATTAATAACTATTTCATCCTTTTCAGCTATTGCATCAATCCACTCACCGTCATTAGTTAAAACTTGTAATCCTCGTCCATGAGCACCCATTAATAGAGTAATAAGGTTAATATCACCATGAGCAGCAGCTCTTTCAGCTCCTAGAGGTTTTGTTTTAATAGGAGGGTAGTGGATAGGTCTTAAAATACTATTTCCCTTTTGAACGAATTTATCAAAATGATCTTCTTCAAGATCTAAAAACAAAGAAATAGCTCTCAAAACATAAATAGCAGTTTTTTCTAATGATTGATAAACAGTTTTACCAATTTCATTAAACTCAGGAACTTCATCTACAATAAGGTTTTTAGGATATCCAAGCTTAGAGTATTCAGAATCATGTAGATATTGGCCAAAATGCCAAAATTCTTTTAAATCTCCATGTTTCTTTCCTTTTGCATGTTCTTTACCAAATGAAGTGTATCCCCTTTGACCAGCAAAGCCATCAAGCTCATATTTACACTTTATCTCATCTGGAAGATCAAAAAATACTTTAATGTATTTATATATATTTTCTATATCTAAATCTTTTAAAAAATGACCTTTTAAAGCTACAAATCCGATATCTTGATAAGCTTTACCTAATTTATTTACAAATTCCTGCTTAAGCGACTGATCATCTGAAAGAAAATTATTTAAATCAACAGATGGGATATTAGGCATTATTATATGTTTAGTTCAGTGTAGTTAAGATCGAATGCGTCTGCAACAGCCTTGTACACAATATCCCCATTAATGATATTGAGACCTTTCTTCAATGGTTCATTTTCATTACACGCTTTTTTCCATCCCTTGTTTGCTATTTCAATGGCATAGGCAACTGTTGCATTTGTTAATGCCTCAGTTGAGGTCATAGGAACAGCACCTGGCATATTTGCTACAGAATAATGTAAAACATCGTCGATAATATAAGTAGGGGAGCTGTGAGTAGTTGGTTTCGTAGTTTCAAAACAACCTCCTTGATCGACTGCAACATCAACTAAAACAGTACCCTTTCTCAAATCCTTAAGCATTTCCTTTGTGATTAGATTAGGTGCTTTAGCTCCAGCTATAAGAACTGCTCCAATTACTAGATGAGCATTTTGAATTTCTTGTTTAATATTATACTGATTTGAAAACTTGGTTTTAACGTTTTTAGGCATTATATCGTCAAGCTCTCTAAGTCTATCAAGGCTTATATCTAAAATAGTGACATCAGCTCCTAAACCAGCTAACATTTTAGCTGATTGAGTTCCTACAACACCACCGCCAAGAACAACAGCTTTAGCTGGGCTTACTCCGGGTACTCCTCCTAGTAAGATACCACAACCTTTTTGATGTTTTTCAAGAAATTTAGCTCCTTGTTGAGCTGCCATTCTTCCAGCAACCTCAGACATTGGAGTTAAAAGTGGGAGAGACCTATCAGAGTTTTCAACTGTTTCGTAAGCAATACAAATTGATTTACTATTAATCATAGCCTTAGTTAACTCTAATGAGGAAGCAAAATGAAAATATGTATATATGATTTGACCTTCTTTTATTAAGGAATACTCTTTTTTTAAGGGCTCTTTTACCTTGATTATCATTTCTGAAATATCAAATATTTCTTCAATTGTTTTGAGAAGGTTAGCACCTACATTTGAATAATCTTCATCTGAGTGTCCACTTCCTTGACCTGCAGAATTTTGAACATAAACATCATGTCCATTTTGAATTAGTGTTTGAACACCAGAGGGAGTCATACCAACTCTGTGTTCACTTTCTTTAATTTCTTTAGGAATTCCTATAATCATGGGCTAAAAATAAAACTTATTTGAAAAGATTTGGGTTAATATTAGGAAAAATTTTAAGTGCATTTTGATAATAAACTTTTTTTAATATTTCATCAGGAAGATTCAATCCATATAATCTCCAGAGACCATGCCTTTTTCTATAATATTCAATATACTCATCATCTGTTTCTAAAACTTGAAAATATATATAATATTCATCCATTTTATATATGTCCTTCCCAAAAAGAATTCTATCCTGATAATCCTCAAAAAATCTTCGTGCAGTGCTAGGTTGTCTGCCTAATTCATTAATTACAGCTCCAAATTCTACATACACATTAGTCAATTCAGAAAGTTGTTTGGAGAGTCTTCCTAAATCATTTCCATACCAACCAAAATGAGCATTTATAAATGTTGTTTTTGGATGTTTTTTAAATAACTGTTCCTGTTCATACATGACTTGGTCAAAAGTGGGGTATTTATCACTAGGTCTAAAACTTCTAGGCTTTTCTCTTGCATGTAACCATCTTTCATTGAATTTATCAACCGGATCAAAAAAAGCTTTCGGTTCGCCTGAATGAATTAATACAGGAATATTAAATTTAGCGCAAGTTTCCCATATGTGAGATAATCTATCATCATCTACAGGTACACGAATATTTCTTGAATCTCTTAGGTTCAATCCAAGATTTTTATAGATTTTTAGTCCAATAACACCTTGATTTACAGCATTTTCTATCTGCATTTTATTATTCTTTTCAAAATCAGGTTTATCAATTTTTGCTAGATCTAAGTTTAAGAAAACTCCGAAACGATCAGGATAATTTTCATTTACGTTCTCTAATGACTTGGTTAAATTTAAATCCATTAATTTCTGCTTTCCAGAGAAAGCTCCAAATCCAGAACCACTCAAATTAATTAAATAAGCCATATTCAAACTATCCATTTCGGTTACAAGTTTTGAAAGATCTTTTACTGGCATATCCCAATGATGACTATGAACATCTACAAAAGGAAATTTTGATTTATATGTAGGATTCTCAGGAACTACTAAAGTGGAAACAGGGGAGTACTCTCCAATATCCATGACATTA
>CACGNO010000011.1 GCA_902574335.1 uncultured Bacteroidota bacterium | reverse complement strand
ATTTAGCTTTGCTCAAAAAACAGTTTCTGGTACAGTTACTGACGATAACTCTGTTCCCCTTCCGGGTGCAACCGTTATTGTTGAAGGTACTTCAAATGGTGTGACAACTGACTTTGATGGAAATTATTCTATCTCTGCCTCTGAGGGAGATGTTCTTGTTGTTAGCTTTGTTGGGTACTCTACTGCATCTGCTACTGTTGGAGCATCATCAACTTTAAATTTTAGCCTTTCACCATCTAGCGCCTTAGAAGAGGTGGTAGTTACAGCACTTGGTATTTCCAGAGACAAGAAGTCTCTTGGATTTGCTCAACAGACTGTTTCTGGTGATGTGATTGCTGAAAGTAAGCAAGTTGACCTTAATGTCGCATTGACAGGTAAGGTTGCCGGTGTTCAAATGATTGGCGGATCAAGTTCAACTTTTGACAACGGTTTCTTAAGATTAAGAGGTGAGTCAGACGTATTATATGTTGTAGATGGTGTAAAAGTTTACGCTATGTCAGATATAAACGTTGATAACATCGCTAATATATCAGTGCTTAAAGGTGCTGCTGCAACTGCTCTTTATGGTGCAGATGCTAAAAGTGGTGTAATTGTTATAACTTCTAAGAAAGCTAAGGCTGGTGAAAATAATTTCACTGTTAATCACTCTACATCTATAAGTTCAGTTTCGATGCTTCCGAAGTATCAAAACGAATATGGTGGTGGGTATGATCAAGATTGGGATATTTTCACTTACAACCCAGCTACAGATCCTGCATCTTGGGCTGCGTTTAATGGACATAAAATTCCTTATTATGGTGCTGATGAATCATGGGGTCCTCCAATGGATGGAACTATGGTTAGACACTGGGATAGTTGGATTCCTAACCACCCAGACTTTGGTACATTAAGACCATGGAATGCAAATCCTGATAACGTAAAAGATTTCTTTAACAACGGTATTGAAAACAGTACTACACTTGCATTCAATAGTGGTTCTGAAACAGCTACCGTAAGAGGATCAATGAGATTAATTGACGAACAATTACCATTCCCTAACACAGATAGGAACCAAATTGACGTTAACATTACTGGTGATGTTGTGATTGCAGATCGTTTGACTGCTTTTACTTCTTTAAATTACCAGTACAGAAAAACGTTAAACTTCCCTACTAATGGTTACGGTGGTTTAGGTGCAAACTTTAGCCAATGGTGGCAACGTCAATTGGATATGGACAGATTAGCAGCGAATTATTCTTTTGAGGGTCAATACTATACTTGGAACAGAGTTTCTGCAAGAAACGCTACTCCTAAGTATTGGGATGCTCCTCAATTCGATTTCTTTGTTGATCGAAATAACCAAAGAAAAAATACATTATTTGGAAACTTTGGACTTAACTATGAAATTAATGACAATATTACTGCTACAGTTGAAGCTAGAAGAAGATTTAATTCATATGAGTCTAACGGAAGAACTGGATGGGGTGGTATAGATCAAGCTTCATATAGTGAATCTACTTCTAGATATGTTCAAAATGAGTTAGCAGCAACTTTACAATATGATGAAAGATTCGAAGATTTCGATGTTTCAGCTATTTTAGGTTACCAAGCTACTCAAAACAGAAATCAATCAATTTCTGCATCTACTGTAGGGGGATTATCTATTCCTGATTTTTACAGTATTGCAACTTCGGTTGATAGACCAAATTATTCTTCTAGTTTATCAAAATCTAAAGTATTATCTACTTATGCGAGTGTTTCTGTTGGATACAACAGTATTGCATATTTAGATGGATCATATAGATTTGACTGGGGATCTACTGCGAATCCTGATAGTAATAGAATTAATACGTGGGGTCTTTCAGGTAGTTTAATTCTTAGTGAATTAATCGATAGCCAAGATATAACTTTTGCTAAATTAAGAGCAGGTTATTCTCAGGCTCCTGTATTCCCTGGTACATATGCTACAACTCAGGTTTATGGTGTAGGAACTGCTTATGGTTCTTTCCCAAGATTCTCTGTTCCTAACACTCAGTCTAATCCTAATTTATTGGGTGGTACTAGAAGCGAGTTTGAAGTTGGTGCTGAATTTAGTTTCCTAGATAATAAAATCGGTATTGACGTAACATATTTCGATAGAACAGATAAAGATCAACCAATTTCTATTCCTGTAACTGGTTCAACTGGTTATACTGGTTTAGCTATTAACTCTGGTGAATCTTCAGCTGAAGGTTTTGAGGTTACTTTAAACCTTAATCCTATTTCAACTGCAGATTTCAACTGGGATCTATCATTTAACTTTGCTACTTTAAACAAGTATACTGATAAGTTAGCTGATGGTATCGATGTTAGAGTTCTTGACAGCTGGGCATCTTGGTATAGCTTACAGCTTCAAGAAAGAGTTGGTGAAGAATGGGGTATGTGGGTAGGTAGAAAGAAAGTTAGAGATGCCAATGGTACTCAAGTCTTAACTTCTTCTGGAAATGCTACTTATGAGAGTCAGCAAATTCTTGGTAATTTATTACCTGACTTTACTGGTGGTATGTTTACTACTTTTAATTATAAAAATTGGGACTTAGGTCTTGGATTTGATTTCCAAAAAGGTGGTACATTCTACTCAACAACAAACATGTTTACTTACTACTCTGGTATCCACGAGGATACTGTTGGACTTAACGCTAAAGGAAATCCTTTAAGAGATCCTGTTTCAGCTGGTGGTGGAGTAAATGTAGTTGGTGTAACTGCAAGTGGTGAACCTGTTGACACATATATGTCTGCTAGTTACTACTTTTACCAACATTTCTTCGGAAATCATGAGAACTGGTTATATGATGCTTCTTATGTTAAGTTAAGAACAGCAAGATTAGGGTATAATTTCCCTCAAAGCTTGCTTGACGGAACGCCATTTGACAACGTGAACGTTGCATTGGTAGGTAACAACTTATTGTTATTGTATTCAAACATCCCTCATGGTGGACTTGATCCAAGTGAGATTGAAGGATCTGGATCAATTGCTACTGGATACAGAAACGTTGAAGGTGGTCAGTTGCCTCCATCAAGAACAATAGGTCTTAACGTAAGTCTAACATTTTAATATATAATTTTTATAAAATGAAAAATTTAATTAATAAAATTGGAGTTTTAACACTTATTTTCTCTTTCATCTTAGTTTCATGTGAAACTGTTGATTTCGGTGATGAGAATGTAAATCCTAACTCTCCAACTTCAAAGAAAACGGATGCGCTTCTAACTAATGCTATGACATGGATGCCTAACATTGTTAGTCCCGTAACTCCAAACTATTATGTTCAAACTGTATCTGATGTAACGTATACATCATATTCAAGATACGATACTGAAGAATGGTCATGGAACGGTTATTATACTGGACCACTAAAAGATCTTCAAGAAGTTCTTGATTTAAATGAGAATTATCCTAATGAAGTTACTGGTGGTGGAAGTAATGGTAATCAGAAAGCTGCGGCTCATATTATGATGGCTTATTACTATCTTAATATTACTGACAGATGGGGAATGGCTCCATATACAGAAGCTTTAAAAGGTTCTGAGAATACATCACCTAAATTTGACTCTGTAAAGGACATCTACACTTCATTATTAGCAAATCTTGATGCTGCTATGGGAATGATGGATAACGGTGGATTAAATGGTGATGTTCTGTTTGGTGGTAATATGAATGGATGGAGAGTTATGGCTAACACTATTAAAATGAGAATTGCTTTAAGAATGGCTGATGTAGATTCATCTACAGCTGCTAGTGTATTTAATTCTGCATATAATGGTGGAGTTATCTCTAGTGGTGGTGATTTACACTATCCATATCTTACAAGTGATGCTTTTGATAATCCATGGCAAGACAGATTCCAAACTAGATATGATTTTGTTGTCAGTAAATTATTTATTGATCACTTAAAATCAACTGGAGATCCAAGATTACCATATATGGCTGACGGTACTAAAATTTCAAACGGTACTGAATATGTTGGTTTAGAATATGGTCTTGAAAACCCAGGTGTATTAGAAACACTTCTATCTGGAATTGATGAAAGAATCATATATGATGGTACTCAACAAGGTGGCTGGATTGCAACTTACTCTGAAGTTTGTTTTGCAATGGCTGAAGCTAACCAAAGAGGGTGGACATCAGTAGGAGATACTTTAACATGGTTAAAGTTAGGTATTCAAGCATCTTGTGAAAGATGGGGAGTATCTTCAGCGTCTGCAGCTTCATTTGCCAATGCAGCAACTCTTGGATCTAATCCAATGGAAGCAATTGCAATGGCTAAATGGACAGACATGTTCCTACAAGGATACGAATCTTGGACAGAATGGAGAAGACTTGATTACCCAGTGCTTTCTCCTCCAGCTGCCGCAATTACTGGAACTGGTGTTCCTGTAAGAAATGGTTATGGTGGATTAGTTCCAACGCAAAACAAAGCTAGCTATGATGCTGCTGTTTCTGCTCAAGGACCTGACAACCAGGATACAAAATTATGGTGGGATACTAAGTAATAGTTTTTCACTGAATTTTATAAAAAGCGTCCCAAATGGGGCGCTTTTTTTTTTAAATTAGCTCAAACTATAATTACTAATTATGAAAAAAATCATTCTACTATTTCTTATTGTTAACACATTAAATAGTCAAAGTTTTACCGATTTGACAGAACAAAATTTATATCGAGGTGGAAATGTATTCTTACTCGATAAAATGAATAATTATGATGAGGATATTGATGGTACACCATACCTTAATCCAGACTTTGATAAAGGACAAATCATTTTTGAAAATGGTAATTCTTACAATGGGGATATAAGAATTGATTTAGTAGCACAAAATTTTCAGATAAGGGGTAAAAATGGAAAAATAACACCAATTGAAGTTAATAATAAGGTCAAGATTGATATAAAGGGAGATAAATATAAACTTCACGCTATAAATTCAACTCAATATGGAGATATTGGGATATTGAGAGAGTGTATCGAATTAGAAAATATTAGTCTTTATTATTTTCCACGAAAAAAGCTTCAAAAGCCTATAGAAGCGGGAATTAAAGCTCCAACATCAGGATATGGTAAAACGGATAATCCAGAATGGAAAGATGATGGATTTTATTTTATTCTTATAAATGGAAAATACCTAAGGGTACCAACAAAATATAAAAAACTTCTAGAGCTTAACATTTTTGACACGAATAAATTAAAATCCTATAGAAAAGATTATAAATTGGATTTAAAAAAGGAAAATAAACTAATAGAATTAGTAAAGTATTTTAATGAAAATTAATGAGTTCAAAAAAAGAATTCTTAATATATGGTAAAAGAGCTCTTTATGAAGCTTTAGAGAATAATGTTGAAATTGATAAGGTTTTTATTGAAAAAAACAGTTCGTTTCATGATAATATAAAATCTAAAATTCATAAGAAAAAAATCAATATTTCTTTTGTTCCAGTTCAAAAGCTTAATAAGCTAACCCCCAATAACCATCAAGGAATAGTAGCTACAATATCTCCAATAAGTACTAAAAAATTAAGTGATTTAGAAAATAGAATAAATAAAAACGATCCTTGCCTAATTCTAATATTGGATGGTATTACTGATACTAAAAACTTTGGAGCAATTATTAGGAGTGCTGAATGTTTTGGAGTTGATTATATTATCATATCTAAAACTGGTAGTTCACCTATTAATGGAGAAACCATAAAATCGTCATCTGGAGCTATTTTCAATACACCGATTTGTAAGGTTGATCACATAAAAGATGCTATTTTCTTCTTAAAAGAATTTGGAGTTGAAATAATTGGATCAGACGATAAAGCAGCGAAAAATTTATATAAATACAAGTTTAAATCAAAAACCGCTATAATTATGGGTTCTGAAGGTGACGGTATAAATAAATCAATCTTAAATATTTGTGATGAAAAAGTTAACATACCATTACATGGCAAACTATCATCATTAAATGTATCAGTAGCAGCAGGAATTTTTCTTTCTGAATTTAAAAGACAATCTTCTGGCTAAAGAATCTTTTTAATTGATAATAAATTATTGACTATTATACATTCCGTGTGTTCTTTTTCGCCAAAATTTATATAATGAATAGCATTCATACCAACAGCAAGCGATCCCTGTATATCAGCTTCAAAACTATCCCCTATCATTACTGATTCCTTAGCAATACTACCTGAATTTTCCAAAGCATGATTAAAAATTAATGGATTAGGTTTTTTTACTCCAATACTTTCTGAATCATAAATGGAAAGAAAAAAATTATCAATTCCAGAATTTTTAAGTTTATAGGATTGTACATTTCTAAAACCATTAGTGATTAGGTATAATTTATATTTTTTTTTCAGGTACAATAATAATTCATGAGCTCCATCAATTAAATGATTGAATTTGGGTAGATTTTCAATATAATCATATGATAATTTATTTATTAGATCACTCGAAACATCAATATTTAACTTTTTAAATGCATCATGAAGTCGATTAAATCTAAGATATTCTTTAGAAATTGATTCATTTCTATATAAGCGCCAATATTCAAGATTTATTGGGATATAAACATTCAAAAAATAATTTAGATCAATATCTAATTTATACTTTTTGAATAATAGTTCAAATGTTAGAGCTGAATTTCTTTCAAAGTCCCACAAAGTATGATCTAAATCAAAAAAAACATTTTTAATTTCCATTAGAAATATGAGATTTAAGTTTATCTATATCCATAGATCCAAAGTTTCCTGAACTCATCAGCAATAGACATGTTTTATTATATTCCATTGAAAAAAGATAACTAAATAGATCATCAGCATTGTCAATTATTATCAGATTTGGAATATTAAATGCATTGGAAATAATTTCGTTATTAATTGTATCTGATGAATCCAATTTATTATTTTTTTTATCAAAAAATACAATAGGTAAGTCACAATTATCGAGGGTGGCAGAATATTGATTAATAAAATTTGAATTAAAACTACTAAAAGTATGTAGTTCGTAAACAGCAATTATAAAACTGTCAGTAAAAGTTTCTCTTACTGCATCAACGCTTGCTTTTAACTTGCTTGGTGAATGAGCAAAATCACGAATTAATAAGTTTTTTTGATCATTATGAATAATTTGAAGACGATTGCTGGCACCTTTAAATGAAGAAATTGAATTGTAAAAAACGTCATCAAAAACTCCTAAGAGAGAACAAATTTTTCTTGCTCCCTCAAGGTTAGAAAGATTATGTTTGCCAAAAATTTGTAAGGGAATTTGACCTTCATCAGAATTTATAAATATTTGATTGTCAGAAATATTGTAATCAGGAAGATTATACTCAATTTTACGTACAAAACTTTGACTGTTAATAACGATATCTTTAACAGTTGAATCTAATTCATTATAAACCACAACTCCCCCATCAACAATCGTATCTAAAAAAAGAGAAAACTGATTTGCATAAACCTGAGGTGATTCAAAAACATTAATATGATCCCAAGAAATACCAGATATTAAAGCAATATTGGCTTTATATTTAAAAAACTTTGGAGAAGAGTCAATTGGAGATGAAAGATATTCATCACCCTCAATAATAATAAATTCATTATCATCAGAAAGTGAGACCGTGTTTTCAAAGCCATCTAATTGAGCACCTAATACATAATCAACCTTAATATTATTATTTTGTAAAACATGTAATATCATTGAAGTTATAGATGTTTTACCGTGACTTCCCCCAATAACTATTCTAGTTTTTGTTTGGGAAACTTTGAAAATAAAATCAGGGTATGAATATATGTCTAATCCAAGATTTTGAGCTTTTAACAGTTCGGGATTATCTTTTTTTGCATGCATACCAAGAATGACAAAATCTAGATTATCATTTATATTGTTAGTATCCCAGCCTAATGAATTCGGGTATAGACCATGTAATTTTAATCTAGATGCAGATGGTTCATACAATTTATCATCACTACCAGAAACATTGTAACCAATTTTTTTTAGTGAGATGGCTAAGCTATGCATTACACTTCCTCCTATTGATATAAAATGTACATTACCCATAAAAACTAAAAACTATTATAAAATAACTCAGATTTTTTACCCTCTTCTAATGAGACAGAATAGATATTGTCAAGGATCATTTTTGCTTTTTTATTTCCTCCACCGAAGAACCTTGGTACCCTTAAATAAATCTCAAGTAATGCACGATTAATCTCTATATCATCTTTTTTAAGATTGAATGCGGTTTCAAATCTCTTAATCATTTGTCTTATGTGCTTAACTTGTTGTAATCTTGGTAATGACTCTACATACAAACCATACGAACCCGCATATTTAAAGCTGTAATCAAAATCATTAGGCATTGCTTTTACTAATTTTTCATAATAGTTAGTTGCCTCCATAAAGTTTTTATTCTTAAATAGAGAATCTGCAATTTTTTCTATCGATTTAAAATCATCAGTGATAGGAGAATCCGATTGCGAAAAAACTGTTAGAGAAAATAAAAGAATTATTAATTTAATTTTTTCCATATCAAGTCTTTAAGTTCAGTTATACCATTCATTGTAACGGATGAAATATAATGGATATCAATATTATTAAATGTTGAGTTAAAATTGCTTTTTATTTTATCAAAGTCTTTTGTTTCAATTAAATCACATTTTGAGATAACCAAAAGCTTCTCTTTATCCATTAGTTCTGAGTTGTATGTTTTTAATTCTTTGATTAATATATCATATGTCTTTTTAACATTTTCTGACTCAACAGATATCAATATAACTAGAATAGAATTTCTTTCAATGTGTCTAAGAAAATGATGCCCTAATCCCTTTCCTTTGGAAGCCCCTTCAATTATTCCTGGAATATCAGAAATAACAAATGTGTTGTAATCTCTATGCTTGACTATTCCAAGATTTGGCTTCAAAGTGGTAAACTCATAATTAGCAATTTTTGGTTTTGCATCAGTTAATACACTCAAAAGAGTAGACTTTCCAGAATTAGGTAAGCCAACTAAACCTACATCTGCCAACACTTTTAATTCAATAGTCAATTTTTTCTCAACTCCGCTAATACCTGGCTGAGCATACCTAGGTGTTTGGTTTGTTGGAGACTTAAAATTCCAATTGCCTAATCCTCCCTTTCCACCCTCAACAACAATTTTTTTATCTCCATCATTAATTGATTCATATAAAATTTGATTCGTATCGGAGTCTTTTACAAGCGTTCCAACTGGAACTCTTATAATTTCATCTTTTCCATTTGAGCCTGAACTTCTAGATTTACTTCCATCTCCACCATTTTCGGCTTTGAAGTGTTTTTGAAATTTAAAATGAAAAAGAGTCCATAAGTTCTTGTCAGAAAGAAAAACAATATTACCACCTCTTCCTCCATTTCCACCATCTGGACCTCCTTTAGCAACATACTTCTCCCTTCTTAGGTGGGCAGAGCCTTTACCTCCATTTCCAGACCTAACATTTATCTTGACGTAATCAACAAAATTGTCTTCGGTCATTATTTAAATCTTTGAATCTATGGTTGAAATTAATCTGTTTGTTACTTCATTAAACTCTCCAACTCCATTAATTGAAATAAATTTTTCTTGAATTTTATAAAAATTAATTAGTGGTTTGGTTTTATTATCATATTCTTCTAACCTTTTATTTATTTTTTCTTCACTTTGATCATCACTCCTCCCGCTGGTCTTTCCTCTTTTTAGTAATCTTTCAATTAATTTTTTATTATCAACATCTAAAGCAACAACTAAATCAATTTTTAATTCCATACTTTTTAAGAGATCATCTAGTGATTCAGCTTGCAAAATAGTTCTAGGAAAACCGTCAAATATAAATCCATTACATGGCATGAAACTTTTAATTTCCTCTTTTAACATAGAAATAGTAATTTCATCAGGGACCAACTCACCTTTACTCATGAACTGAACAGCAACTTTACCTAGCTCTGTACCTTGTGATGTATTCTTTCTAAAAACATCTCCTGTTGAAACATGAACAAGATCATAATTATCTTTTACTAGAGAGGCTTGTGTGCCCTTACCTGAACCTGGCTTACCAAAAATGACAATATTCAACATATAAGTAATTTTAAACAAATATACCTATTTACTGTGCAAATCTTAAATTATAAAATTGAATATAATTTAATGTATTTTTGCACTCATGGATTCAAAATTATTTGGAAAGAAACTTGGTATTCTTGGTGGTGGACAGCTAGGTAAAATGCTTTTAGCTGAGTGTAATAAAATGGGGATACATACAAGTGTTTTAGATCCGAGTAATGAATCACCATGTAAGAACCTGGCAAGTAAATTCTACCAAGGTGATTTTAAGGATTACAATATTGTAATGGATTTTAGTAAGAATTGTGATGTAATTACATTTGAAATTGAACAGGTCAATGTTGATGCTTTGGAATCACTTGAGAAAGCTGGAAAAAAGGTTTATCCAAAATCAAAAACACTTAGAATAGTTCAAGATAAAAATGAACAAAAAAACTTTTTTCAAAAAAATAATATTCCAACTGCTAACTTTAGGTTTTTCTCAAATAAATCTGTTTTAAAATCATACATCGAACAAGTTGAAATTAAATTTCCATGCATTTGGAAAAAAACAAAGTTTGGATATGATGGCTTTGGAGTAAAAATTCTAAATTCAATTGAGGATATTGATGACTTACCTGACACAGAAATGATTATAGAAGATTTTGTTCCATTTGAAAAAGAATTAAGCGTAATAGTTTCTCGAAATCTTTCAGGTGAAATCAAATGTTTTGAAACAGTTGAAATGGAATTTAATTCTAATTCAAATCAAGTCGAGTTTGTGATTAGTCCTGCTAATATATCATCACAAACAAATGATTATGCAAAAGAATTAGCTATTAAAATCGCTAAATCCCTTGATTGCATTGGTTTATTAGCTGTTGAGATGTTTTTAAAAGGAGATGAAATATTAGTTAACGAAGTAGCTCCAAGACCTCATAATAGCGGACATTTTTCTATTGAAGCATGTAAAAGTTCTCAATTCCAACAACATATAAGATCAATTTTTAATTTGAAACTAGGTGAAACAAAACATAATGGAACTGCAATTATGTTAAATTTAGTTGGCGATGAAAATCATTTTGGAGATGTATATTATGAAAATTTAGATCAAGTGTTTGCATGTAATTCAGCAAACCTTCACATCTACGGAAAAAAAGAAACTAGGCCTAATAGAAAAATGGGGCACATAACAATTATTTGTGATAAATTTGAAGATGCATATGCAAAAGCAAAATCATTAAAAAACAATATTAAAGTTAAAAGCAAAAAAAATGTCTAAAGTTGGAATTATAATGGGAAGTAAATCAGATTATCCTGTAATGAAGGAAGCTGAAAATATTTTGAAGGATTTCGGAATAGATTATGAAATAGATATCGTTTCAGCTCATAGAACACCCGAAAAAATGATGGAATACAGTAAGAATGCTCACAAAAATGGTATTTCAGTAATAATTGCTGGAGCAGGTGGAGCTGCTCACCTGCCTGGAATGGTTGCCTCAAACACACCATTACCTGTTATTGGAGTACCCGTAAAGTCTAGAAATTCAATAGATGGATGGGATTCGATACTGTCAATTTTACAAATGCCAGGGGGAGTACCTGTTGCAACAGTAGCTTTAGATGGGGCAAAGAATGCCGGTATCCTTGCTGCTGAAATTTTAGGGTCAAGTAATCCTGAGATTTTACAAAAAATTATTGACTATAAAAAACAACTAGAAAACAACGTAAAATCTTCATCTTTAGATGATTAATTTCATCCAAGAGAAACATTAAATCATATTGTCAATAAACAAGTTAAAAACTTTGTTAAAAGTGCATGGTTTTTGTCAATCATATTAAACATTAATATATATTTTTGAACATAAAATAATGAGAAAATTTTCAGATAGACATATTGGTATTTCCGAAGTTGATGAAAAATCTATGAAAGATTTTTTAGGAGTTGAATCCCTAGAACAATTAATTCAAGAAACTATACCTGATGAAATTAGAACTAAAGAGAAATTGAAGCTTGACAATGCAATCTCCGAATCCCAATACTCTACTCATATTTATCAGCTTTCTCAAAAAAATAAATATTTCAAAAACTATATTGGACTAGGCTATAATGAAGCAATACTTCCACCTGTAATTCAAAGAAATATTTTGGAAAATCCAGGGTGGTATACAGCATATACGCCGTATCAAGCAGAAGTTGCACAAGGTAGATTGGAAGCTCTATTAAATTACCAGACCGTAATTTGTGACTTGACTGGAATGGAAATTTCTAATGCCTCTCTTTTAGATGAAGGAACATCTGCAGCCGAAGCAATGACAATGTTATTTGGTTGTAGATCAAGAGATCAAATCAAAAATGGAGTAAACAAGTTTGTAATAAGTAGTGATGTTTTTGACCAAACCATAAGTGTTTTAGAAACTAGAGCTGAACCCCTTGGAATTGAAATTGAAATTGCTGATTATGATTCAATAAATATAGACGATAGTGTTTTTGGATGTATAGTACAATATATTGGTAAAACAGGTAAAATTAATAATCTGGAAAATATTTCAAAAAAAGTTCTGGATTCTAACTCAAAATTAATAGTAGCTGCTGATTTAATGGCTTTAACTTTGTTAAAAGAACCTGCCTCATTCAATTGTGATGTTGTTATTGGAACATCACAAAGATTTGGGATTCCATTAGGATATGGCGGGCCTCACGCAGGATACTTTGCTACGAAAACCGATTATAAAAGGTTTATACCAGGCAGAATTATTGGCGTGTCTAAGGATAGAAATGGTAATAGAGCATTAAGAATGGCTCTTCAAACTAGAGAACAGCATATAAAAAGGGAAAGAGCAACCTCAAATATTTGTACTGCTCAAGTTTTATTAGCTGTTATGGCAGGAATGTATGCTGTTTATCATGGTAAAAATGGATTGATTGAAATTGGTGATAAAATTAATAGACTAACTAAAATACTTGATGAGAAATTCAAGTTACTAGGATTTGATCAATTAAATGATACTTATTTTGATACTTTACATTTTAAATATCCAGTAGAAAAAGTTAGGGAAGCAGCTCTTCAAAATAAATTAAATTTCAATTTCATAAATGATAATGAGTTCTCTATATCTTTAAATGAAGCTACAGAAATCGAAGATATTAATAGAATAATTGATGTTTTATCCTCTGTAACAGATAAAGAAATAGATTTTGATATTTCAAAAATTAATTTTAATTCCATACCTCAAGCACTTAATCGAAAATCTAGTTTTCTTGATGAAAAGGTGTTTAATTCATACCATTCTGAAACTTCAATGATGAGATACATTAAATCATTGGAAAGAAAAGATCTTGCATTAAATCACTCTATGATTGCACTTGGTTCTTGTACAATGAAATTAAATGCTGCTGCTGAAATGTTACCATTGAGCTCAGCTCGTTGGAACAATATTCATCCTTTTGCTCCTCAAAACCAGGTTGAAGGCTACAACATAATGTTGAATAAGCTTGAACTACAACTTAATGAAATAACCGGCTTTAGCGGTACATCACTACAGCCAAATTCTGGAGCTCAAGGCGAATATGCAGGATTGATGGTAATTAGATCATACTTTAAAAGCATAAGCCAAACAAATAGAAATATTTGTATTATTCCAGCTTCAGCTCATGGCACTAACCCTGCATCTGCAGTAATGGCAGGAATGAAAGTTGTTGTTGTTGGAACTGACAAATTTGGAAATATTGATGAAGATGACCTAATTAAAAAAGCTAAAGAAAACAGTGAGAATCTAGCCGCTTTAATGATTACTTACCCATCAACTCATGGTGTTTTTGAATCTTCGATAAAAAGAATTACACAAACAATACATGATAATGGAGGTCAAGTATATATGGACGGTGCTAACATGAATGCTCAAGTTGGACTAACCAATCCATATTCAATTGGTGCTGACGTATGTCATTTAAATTTACATAAAACTTTCTCCATTCCGCATGGCGGTGGTGGACCTGGCGTCGGACCTATTTGTGTTGCAAAACATTTAGTAGACTTTCTTCCTCAAACTGATAGAAATATTACAAAAAAACATGGAGTTAAAGCTATTTCAGCTGCCCCTTGGGGATCTGCAATGGCATGTCTGATTTCTTATGGATATATATCAATGATGGGGCCTGAAGGTTTGAAAAAAGCTACTGAGATAGCTATACTTAATGCAAATTACATTAAGAAAAGGATTGAAAAAGACTATAAAATACTTTACCAAGGTGAAAAAGGCAGATCTGCTCATGAATTAATTATTGATTGCCGAGATTATAAAGATGAATTTGGTATTGATGTTATGGATATTGCCAAGAGGTTAATAGATTATGGTTTCCATGCCCCTACAGTTTCATTTCCTGTTCCAGGTACCATGATGATAGAACCAACTGAAAGTGAAAGTTTAGAGGAAATTGATAGATTTTGTGATGCTCTAATTTCAATTAAAAGCGAAATTATTACTTGCAACAAGGATGATGAATACAATATTTTAAAAAATGCTCCTCACACTCAACTTACTCTTACTGATGATGAATGGAATCTCAATTATTCTAGAGAGCAGGCAGCGTTTCCAATGCCTTACTTAAAAAGTAATAAATTTTGGCCATCTGTCACCAGAATTGATGAAGCCTTCGGAGATAGAAATTTGATTTGTACTTGTGCACCGATTGAAGATTATATTGAGTCCTAATTTATTCCTATTTTTGATCAAAATAAATTTATGCCAATACACATAACAGGTACTGGTTCCTTCATACCAAAAAATAAAATTAAAAACAGTTCATTTGCTGAGAAGGTGTTTTTTGACAAAGATGGAAATGGCTATCCTAACTCCAACGATGAAATTATCGAAAAGTTTCAATCTATTACAGGGATTCAAGAAAGAAGATATGCAGATAAAGAGCACATGACATCTGATCTAGCAGCTTTTGCATCAATTGAAGCTATAAAAGATGCAGGAATTGATAAAGAATCTCTTGATTATATTATTGTTGCTCACAATTTTGGAAATATTGAATATGGGACCAACCAATATATATCTTTACCCTCAGTTGCTACAATGGTTAAACATAAACTTGAAATTGTTAATGAAAATTGTGTAGCATATGACTTAATTTTTGGTTGCCCAGGTTGGATTGAAGGGATTATTCAAGCTAAATCATTCATAAAATCTAAAATGGCAAAAAGATGTTTAGTCATTGGTGCGGATACACTTTCAAGAACAATTGACCATTCAGATAGAGATTCCATGATTTTTGCAGATGGAGCTGGAGCGGCAATTATAGAAGAAAAATTAGATGATGGTGGAATACTATCGCACAAAACCATTACTAAAGCCGGAAAAGAAGCTTTATACCTCTTTTGTGATAAATCTTACGATCCTAAAAACAAAGAGAACATTAAGCATATTAAAATGAATGGTAGAAAAGTTTATGAGTTTGCAATTTCCAATATTCCGGCTGCACTAAAATCTTGCCTCGAGGAAAGTGGGAAAGATATTAATGATGTTAAGAAAATATTTTTACACCAAGCCAATGAAAAACTTGATGAAGCTGTTTTAAAATACTTTTACAAACAATTTGACAAAAAAATACCTAAGGACATTATGCCAATAAGTGTTGATGTTTTTGGAAATTCATCTGTTGCTACAATACCCACACTTTATGATGTAGTTTTAAAAACTAATTTTAAAGAGCATAAGATAAATAAGGGTGATATTATTTTATTTGCTAGTGTTGGTGCTGGAATGAACATAAATGCTATAACTTACCAATTATAAAATGAATTTTTTACATGATATAGGGAAGTATTTTTTAATGATAAAAATTTCCTTTAGTAAATCCTGTAAAAGAGAAATTTTATATAAGCAAATTTTTAAAGAAATTAATGACCTTGTTTTAGATTCAATTCAAATCGTATCAATTTTATCCTTTTTTATAGGGGGTGTAGTTTCTATCCAAATGGCACTCAGTTTAGAAAACCCTCTTCTTTCTAAAACATTAATTGGTTATGCTACAAGAGAGTCTGTTATTTTAGAATTTGCACCAACATTCATTTCAATTATTATGGCAGGCAAAGTTGGATCTTATATAACATCTAGCATAGGGACAATGAGAGTGACAGAGCAAATTGATGCTCTAGAAGTTATGGGAATAAACTCTCTCAATTATCTCGTATTCCCAAAAATTATTGCAATGTTACTGTATCCTTTTGTAATCACAATTTCAATGTTTTTAGGGATAGTTGGAGGATTATTAGCTATTTCACTAACTGGAGTGCCTAGTGAGGCCTATATTCAAGGTATCCAAATGGACTTTGAATCTTATCATGTTACGTATTCATATATTAAAACACTTGTTTTTTCATTTGTATTAGCAACCGTACCATCTTTTCATGGATATTACATGAAAGGTGGAGCACTTGATGTTGGAAAAGCTAGCACACAGTCATTCTATTGGACTTCAATAATAATTATTATTTTAAACTACATAATAACTCAACTTTTACTAGCATAATCGTATGATTGAAGTCAAGAACATATTAAAATCATTTGAAAACTCCGATGTTTTAAAAGAAATTGAAACTATTTTTTACAGAGGAAAAACAAATTTGATTATTGGCCAAAGTGGTTCTGGAAAAACAGTATTACTTAAATGTCTTTTAGGTCTTTATGAGGTTGATTCAGGTGAAATAATTTATGATGGTGTCTCATCTAAAAAAATGAATAGTGATGAAAAGTTAGATATTAGTCGCCAGATGGGTATGGTTTTTCAAGGAAGTGCATTATTTGACTCTATGAATGTTCTTGAAAATGTTAGGTTTCCTCTAGACATGTTAACCAAAATTGATGAGAATGAGAAAAACTCCAGAGCAATGAAATTTATAGAGAGAGTTAATTTAAAAGATGCAATAAATAAATTACCATCAGAATTATCTGGTGGCATGCAGAAAAGAGTTGCCATTGCTAGAGCTATAGTTATGAATCCTAAATACCTATTTTGTGATGAACCAAACTCCGGTCTTGATCCTAAAACAGCAATTGTTATTGACCAATTAATTCAAGAAATAACCAAGGAATATAATATTACTACAATTATTAATTCTCACGACATGAATTCAGTTATTGAAATTGGAGAGAATATTGTTTTTTTAAAGGAGGGATATAAAATATGGCAGGGTAACAATAAAGAAGTTTTAAAATCTAGAAACAAAGAAGTTGAAGATTTTGTATACTCTTCAGAACTTTTAAAAAAACTTAGAAATTAAATAACTAATTAGTATTGCTTCTAATTTCAAAAACATCATTTTCAAGCTGAAACTTTAGCCAATTTTTTACATTTTCATTAAGCTTTAGTTTTTCCTCATTTTCTAATTCTTTATTCCACCTTAAATTAAAAACTAAAACAGTATCTATTTGATTAAAATCAGTTTTAATTGTTTCAAAAACCTCAAATTCATACAGATCAGGGTATATAATTTTAATTTCTTTTGCCAATGAGTTAAAAATTAATTTTTCTCTACTTAAACTTTCTAAATCATTTAGCTTTTGATTCAGTTTATTTATTTCATTGTTTTTGGAAACTAGTTCCAAAGAATCTCTTTTTCTTAATTCATTTATAAATTTGTTAGAGTTTGACAAACTATTATCATTCTGTATAAATTCAAGCTTGGTATTTTTTAATTCACCGTAGTTTTGGATTTTTTTGCTTAAAAAATTAATAGTTTCCAGACTTAAAGGTTTTTGACCATATGTGTTAATAATTATTGATGAATTACCATCGTTGTAGTTATATAGAGCAGTGTTCTTTAAAAATTCATAATTAGGAATACCAATTAATTCATTTTCTAAAAACTCACTTGCTTGAGAATCAAACTGACTTTTATTTAAAACTCCATTGAAAGTTATAATTGACGGAACAAGAATTATTAGAGATACAATACTTACAAGCCTATTTATAAAGCTTCTTCTAGTTGAATTAGCATAATTTATTAATGGAAATCTTAAAATTTTTAAAACTAAATATGATGCTACTATGATATACATACTATTGATAGTAAATAAATACAATGCATTTATAGCTTGGTCATAATCTTGCTCAGCAAAATAAAAACCCGCAGTACATAAGGGTGGCATCAAGGCAGTAGCTATAGCTACTCCAAAAATAGCTGAACTAATATTTTCCTTTTTTGTTTTAGCAATTATCAAAGCTAAACCACCAAAAAAGGCAATTAAAACATCTCTTATATCAGGATTTGTTCTGGATAATAATTCTGAGGATTCCTCACGTAAAGGAAAAACTAAAAAAAAGATGTAAGCAGTTACTACACTTAGAACAACCATTACTAAAAAGTTTATGAAAGAGTTTTTCAGGGTAACTAAGTCATTTGTAGCTATGGAAAAACCTAGCCCAAGAATAGGTCCTAAGAGTGGAGAAATTAACATAGCACCAATTACAACAGGTGTCGAGTTAGCATTTAAACCAACTGATGCAATGAGAATTGAACATATAAGTATCCAAGCAGTTGTACCTTTCATGGATATATCTGCCTTAATTGCATTTACGGTAGAGTTTTTATCTACATCATTATGAAAGCTTAATATACTTTTTAAAAAAAATATAACTCCAGCTATTAAACCCTCTGCATTTTTTTTAATGTCAGTTTGTTCAGAATTTTCGTTAAAATCGAATTTTGTTTCCAATATTTATTTAATTTCTTTTAAACCAGTTAAATCTGATGAACTCCTAATCTTATCTCCTAAACCATCAATTATTTCAATATTATTTTCTTTACACACTTTTGATTCTGGGATTTCAAAGTTTTTTCTATCTCCACCATTTGCAAAGACATCTGGATTTACCGTCTTCAATGATTTAGAGACAGTTTTATCATCATCAATGGATAAAAAGACCTCATCAACAGCTTTAATATTTTTAACAATTAAAACTCTATCGTTCTCATCCATAAAATGTTTTCCTTTTTTTAAAGCACATTGCTTATTGTTATTTACTATTACAATTAACCAATCACCTAATTTTTTTGCATTATTAATGTATTCTATATGACCTACATGAATCGGGTCAAAATATCCACTTATAGCAATTTTTTTCATATTAACTTAACTTTAGCATGAGGAAGAAACAAATATTTTCTACCACTATCATTTTCAATACAAAGATACCTTTTTCTTCTTTTTTTTATTTTTTTATAAAGCTTGTCATTATTATATCTAAAAATATTACCAATGTCAATATCTTCTAGATAAGTGTAATTTTCATTTTCATTATCATATTTATTAAGCTCCATCTCTAAAGGACTATCATATGAAAATGATGATTTAGGATTTTTCATATGCGCCTCAATTAAACTCTGTAGATCACTAGGAAATAAATTTTTATCTAAAACAGGTTGCAATAATTTTTTAAACTCGTTTTTCCATATTGTACCATGTGGGCTAGTTCTAATATTTTTTTTATATATATTAAAATGTGCAAGTTCATGGATTAAAATAAGTAGAAATCTGTACTTATTATCAATGTGATTTATCGTAATAATGTGTTTATTATTTAACTTTCTATAATCACCATGTTTAGTTCTTCTTTTTGGAACTGTTTTAATTATAAGATCCTGACCCTCAATCAAACTTTTTACATAATCATTAAGTTCATATGGAATTAATGATAAAATATCTTTCATGGATTTGTAGAGGATACTGGTATAACTTTTCCGTTAAAAATATTTGATGCTGTATTAGCAAAATTAAATATATAATATGCCATTTCTTTAGGGGATACTTGAGCTTCATATCCTGGAAAAGCTTCTTTTAACATAGGAGTATTAACTGATCCTAAAGAGAGAGAGTTGAATTTGGGTCCGTTTTCTTTAAACTCTTCAGCAAGCACCTCAGTTAAAATATTCAAAGCTCCTTTACTTGATGAATAAGCAGTTAAACCTGGAAATTTAGAGCTTCCAATTAACCCACCAACACTGCTGATATTTACAACGTGGGAATCTTTATTGAAAAATGGTAATAGTTTTTGAATTAAATTGACAACACCAAATAAATTTACATCAAATACTGAATAAAAATCTTTTTTTGAGAGGTCTTTAAATGATTTATTTATCAGTTTTCCAGCATTGTTTATAAGAACATCAACAGTTTTATATTCATTTTCAATAATATTAACCAAATTATCAATTGATTCATCACTAGTTATGTCAAACTTTATATGTCTGATTCCATTTAATGAATTCAATGTGAGGTCTGATCTTGATAATGAAATTACATTAAAACCTTCTTTTGAATAAGTTTTAACTAACTCAAGCCCAATACCAGAACTAGTTCCTGTAATAATAATATTTTTCATTAAACTAAAATTGTAACAGGATTTTCGATAAATCCTTTTAATGTTTCTAAAAACAAAGAACCAGTTACACCATCAACAGATCTATGATCACAAGCTAATGTAACCTTCATTGTGTTACTAACTACAATTTTATCATTTAAAACCACTGGTTTTTTTACAATACTACCAACAGATAAAATTGCAGAATTTGGGTGGTTAATTATGGAAGTGAATTCCTGTATTCCAAACATACCTAGATTTGAAACTGTAAATGTACTTCCTTCAATTTCATCGGGTCTTAATTTCTTAGATTTAGCTCTAATAGCATAATCTCTCACCATAGTATTTATTGAATGTAGAGTTTCCTGGTCTGCAAACTTAATTACTGGTACAACAAGACCATCTTCAACTCCCACAGCAACACCAATATGAACGTGATGATTAAGTCTAATTGCATTTTCCATCCATTGTGAATTTACTTGTGGATGCTTTTTTAATGCTGCAGCACAAGCTTTAATAACTATATCATTAAAAGATATTTTTGTGTCTGGAATTGAGTTATACTGTTCTCTAAAAGCAATTGCATTATCCATATTAAATTCAACACCTAAATAATAATGAGGTGCTGAGAATTTTGAAAGAGATAATCTTTTAGCTATTGCATTTCTCATTGTCGAATTTTGGACATCCTCATAAGACTCCTCACCAATAGCCAATTTTTTTTCAGGAGCTAAAGACGCAACTTCTTGTTTCGCTTGAGTTTCTTTATTGCTTGTAGCAGCTGGTTGTTGAGAAAAATTATTATTAACATTATCCAAATCACTTTTTACAATTCTGCCATTGTCTCCTGAGCCTTTAATTGTAGATAAATCTATATTTTTCTCCTCAGCAATTTTTTTAGCTAAAGGAGAAGCTAATATCCTAGATTCTGATAAATCAACACTTTTAATTTCAATATTTTGAACAGAATTTTCTTTATCTACATTTTCATTTGTTTGAATATTTTCAGCAACTTGTTCATTGTTAAGTTCAGGCGTTTGATTTTTACCATAATTACTTAGCAAATCATCTACATCAACATCAGAATCAGAAATTATAGCTATTAGATCATCTACTTTTACTGTTTCTCCTTCACCGACACCAATATAAACAAGTTTACCATTGTAAAAAGATTCAAATTCCATTGTAGCTTTGTCTGTTTCAATTTCAGCTAAAATATCTCCCTCAGAGACATCATCACCTACTTTTTTTAACCATGATGAAATAGTACCTTCCTCCATTGTATCACTTAGTCTAGGCATTTTAATATAATCAACGTTTACATTGTCGTTATTCAATATATTTTCTTTTTCTAGTGATTGATCCGAATTGTCATTTTCTTTTATATTATTTTGTTCATTATTTTCCTGTTGATTTATTTGATCAACAAGATCAAGTTGAGAATTGGAGCTATCATCTATTTTAGCTCCGATTAATGAAGAGATATCTTCATTTTCATCCCCAATTATACAAAGTGTTGAATCAACATTGGCTGCAATACCCTCCTCGATAGCAATGTGAAGAAGGGTGCCTTCATAAAATGATTCGAACTCCATTGTAGCTTTATCCGTTTCGATTTCAGCTAAAATGTCACCTTCTGAAACTTTATCTCCTACTTTCTTTAACCATTGAGCAACTACACCTTCCTCCATGGTATCACTAAGTCTTGGCATTTTAATTACTTCAGCCATTTATTCAGGTTTATGTTTTAAAAAAGGGTAATCTTCTTGCTCATATACCGAATCATACATAATATTTTTTTCTGGATATGGGGATTCATCAGCAAATTTTTCGCACTCTGTTACTTTTTGTTTGATCTTAGCATCAATCTCTAAAATATCATCCGGTGAGGCATAATTATTTTGAATTATAATTTCTTTTACTTGACTAATTGGATCAATCTTCCTATACTCTTCAACCTCTTCTTTAGTTCTATATTTTTGGGCATCAGACATTGAGTGTCCTCTATATCTGTAAGTTTTCATTTCTAGAAGAGTTGGTCCTTTGTCAGTTCTAGCTCTATCTATAGCTTCTTCAAGGGCTTCAGCAACCTTTACTGGATTCATTCCATCAACAGGGCCACATGGCATCTCATAACCTAACCCTAGTTTCCATATGTCAGTGTGATTCGAAGTTCTCTTTACAGAAGTACCCATAGCATATCCGTTATTTTCAACAACAAATACTACAGGCAAATTCCATAACATAGCTAAATTCAAAGTTTCATGGAATGATCCTTGTCTGACGGCACCATCCCCCATGAAACATAGAGTAACTGCTTCACGATTAAAATACTTATCTCCAAAGGCCATACCTGCACCAAGCGGGATTTGTCCACCAACAATACCGTGACCCCCATGAAAACGGTGTTCTTTAGAAAAAATATGCATAGATCCGCCCAAACCCATAGATGTTCCTGTGGATTTACCATAAAGCTCAGCCATAACCTTTTTTGGATCAACGCCCATTCCAATTGGCATTACATGGTTTCTGTATGCTGTTATCATTCGATCTTTATCCATATTCATTACATGGAGAGCACCAGCAAGAACTGCTTCTTGTCCATTATATAAATGAAGAAAACCTCTAACTTTTTGTTGAATATAGACTGCAGCTAACTTATCTTCAAACTTTCTCCAAAAAAGCATTTCTTCGTACCATTTTAAATAAGTTTCTTTTGTAATTGGCTTCATAATCCAGTGCAAAGATAATTGAAATTTTCCATACAAATGGTATAAGAAATCAAGAAGAATATGAGTGATTTTAACTTATTTACAGAAAATTAAAACCAAGTGAAAGTCTTACGGTATTTTCTAAAGGACTTATAACATCAGAAGTTGATATTAAATATGATAAGTCAATATTTAAATTCCTAGAGGTATTAAATCCAGTTCCAATAGTAATAAATTTTCTCGAACCTTTTAACTCGTGTTCACTAAAATAGCCAGATCTTAGAAAAAAAGATTTATTAAATGAATACTCAAATCCTAAACTATAGGTAAGTTCCTTTAATTCTTCGGCAAACCCATCTGGTGCATCTCCGAACGACTTAAAAATTCCTTGTAAAAATCCAATATCTGGCTGTCTATATGCTACGATATCACCATTTGAATTTAAGACCTCAACGCTAGGAGATGGAACCAAAAGTTTACTAATTTCCAATGTGACTGCCAAGCTATTGTTACTATCAAATATGAATTCAAATCCCGATCCTAATCGAAGATTACTAGGAATAAAACTTTCTGTCCCATTATTTAACTTAGAATATTTCATTTTAGGGCCGATGTTGGAAATATTAAAACCAGCTCTAAAAATACCATCAAAATTTCTGTAAGATTTAGAGTCTGATTCATAAAAACCAGAAATATCTACTGCAACTGAACTTGCAGCTTCGGTCTCAGAATCCACAGTCTGCAACTTAACATCAGAAAGTAAAAAACGTCCTGAAACAGCTAAGGCAAAATTTTCGTTAAGTTTTAAAGAATATGCTGCATCCAATGTAAATTCATTTGGATTTTCAATAATTGGGATATCTAGAGGATTTTGTAAAATATCAATATCACCTAAACTAAAATACTTTAAACTTGCACTCCATGAGGACCTTTCATTTGGCTTATTGTAGTATGAGATATTAGCAAGAAAAATATCATTAACTAATTTACTTAAATAAGGTGTATAACTAAACGCAATAGCTGAACTTGATTCTGAAAAAACATATTTTGATGGATTCCAATGTTGTGAAAAATTATCCATTGAAGTAGCAACTCCTTGTTCACCTATACCTGCAGCTCGAGCATCCGAGGCAATCATCAGAAATGGGACAGCAGTTGTTATTACCCTTCTATCTTGAGAAATTCCAGAAACATAAAAAAATATTGTTATGAGCAAAAATGTAAACCTCATGGAAGAATTTATTGTTAAAATGTAAATATATAAACTAATGTTACAATTAACTTATTTAGGCATGTTTATTGATAATTTTATTAAAAAACATTGAAACTTCATATATTTACAATCAAATTATGAAAAAAACCCCTCTGTACATTCTAATTTTTTCTCTAATATTTATTATTTCCTGTAATAAGAACAGTTATAAATCCGGTAAAAATATTTCTCAAGCTACAGGCTGGAAGATAAATTCATCAGATGGAGGTTTTAAATTAAACAGCAAATATAAAGGTCAAATTAATGCTCCTGGGATGATATTCATTCAAGGAGGCACATTTGTTAAGGGAAATACAAAAGACAATGTGATGCATGATTGGAATAACACTCCTACGCAACAATATGTCAGATCATTTTTCTTAGACGAAACCGAGGTTACAAACGCCATGTATGTTGAGTATTTATTTTGGCTTAAAAACATGTATGGTAATGATAACAATCTTGTAGAAATTTATAAATCTGCTTTACCCGATACTCTAGTTTGGAGAAATCCACTTGGATTTAATGAGGATATGGTCAATAACTACTTAAGGCACCCTGCTTTTCAAAATCATCCAGTAGTTGGAGTTAGTTGGAAACAAGCAACAAATTATGCAAAATGGAGAACTCAAAGAGTAAATGTTAGAATTCTAGCTGAAAAAGGTTATTTAAATAGAGATTCCGTTTTAAATCCAAATTCAAAACTAAACTTTAACACTAACAGATATCTTCTAGATCCTGAAAATTCACTAGGCGATAATATTGAAGAACTCATTGGTGAGAAGGCAAAAACTGAAGCCGACGACGGTTTTGATTTTGCAGGAATTGAAGATGGAATTTTATTACCTGCGTACAGACTTCCTACCGAAACTGAGTGGGAATATGCGGCTCTTGGAATGGAAGAAATGAGAAATGCAAATTTATATAGAGGAAAAAAGAAATTCCCATGGGAAGGTGAATATACAAGATCCCAAAGGAAAAAAACTCTTGGTGATCAGTTAGCAAATTACAAACTTGGAAAAGGGGATTACGGTGGTATTGCAGGATGGTCAGAAACTGGATCTGGAATTACAACCTCTGTTAGATCATACCCGCCTAACAGCTTTGGTCTTTTTGGAATGGGTGGAAATGTGGCTGAATGGGTTGCTGACGTTTATAGACCAATAATAGATGAAGATGCAAATGATTTTAATTACTACAGAGGGAACTTATATACTAAACCAGTTATTGATGAATCTGGAAAAGTTACAGCTGTAACCAAAGAAAATCTTTCTGACCAATTTGAAATATTACCTAATGGTAGGATAAATTTTAAAAACTTACCAGGAGAATTAATTGAAGTCAATTTAGACTCTATTGATTTAATTCGAACTAACTACTCAAAATCTGATAATCGTGATTTTAGAGATGGGGACTCTGAATCATCAAGATTTTTCTACATGGGTCAAGACCAAAACAAACAAATGTATAATGCTCCCTCTGATAATCAATCTGATCCAAGCGATTTCAGATCATCTTTAATAAGTAACGATTCCAGAGTATACAAAGGCGGTTCTTGGCTGGATAGATCTTATTATTTAGATCCTGCACAGAGAAGGTTTTTCCCTGAGTACGTGACTACAAATTATATCGGATTTAGATGTGCCATGTCCTACCTTGGTGAATCTAGGAATGCTTCCAAACCAAAGAAAAGATAAAAATCTTCATCTTTTTATTACAAGTAATCTCATTATCTTTATTTAGTTAATGAACATAAAACAATTATATCAAAAGTTTCTAGAATGCAACTCAATAATTGATATTGATTCAAGATCAATTTCTAAGGGTTCTATTTTTTTTGCTATTAAGGGTGAAAATTTTGATGGTAACAAGTTTGCTAATGAAGCATTAGATAAAGGAGCAAAAATGGCTGTAATTGATTCAGATGATATTAATTTTAATAACAATAGCAATATTATAAAAGTTGATGATTCTCTAAAAACACTACAAGATCTTGCTTTATTCCATAGAAAAAGTGTTAAATCCAAAATTATAGCAATTACTGGAAGTAACGGTAAAACAACCACGAAAGAACTAATACATTCTATTCTTAGCACAAGTTACAAAACCATATCAACAGATGGTAATTTCAATAATCATATTGGTGTACCGTTAAGTTTACTAAAGATTAAAGATGGTGCCGAATTTTCAGTAATTGAACTTGGGGCAAATAATTTTGGTGAAATTAATTTTCTAAGTAAAATTACAGAACCAGATTATGGATATATTACAAACTTTGGAAAAGCCCATTTAGAGGGTTTCAAAAATATTAGTGGTGTAATCAAAGGAAAAACTGAGCTATATAACTGGTTAATAGAAAATGATAAAACATTAATACTTAATTATGATGACCCTGAACAACTCAAATTTAAATCATCTAATCATTTTTCTTTTGGATCAAAATTAAACTCAAAACATGTTTTTGAAAAGATAGACAGTAAAAATGTAACTGTCAAATGTGATGGAATAGTTTATAAAACTAATCTTTACGGTGATTACAATTTTTCAAACATTTGTTGTGCAATTTCAATAGGTCTTGAATTTGGGATCAAACCTAAACTCATACAGGAGAAACTCAAATACTACAGCTCTAAGAATAACAGGTCAGAATTAATTAAAATTAATAATAAAAACATAGTACTTGATGCATATAATGCTAACCCAACAAGTGTTGAATTTGCAATCAAATCCTTTATAAAAAATAAAGGAACAAAAGCGATAGTTTTAGGTGACATGTTTGAGCTCGGTGAAAATTCAGCAATTGAACACAAAAAAATAATAGATATAACAGACGAGTTGAATATTGATAGATGTA
>CACGNO010000010.1 GCA_902574335.1 uncultured Bacteroidota bacterium | reverse complement strand
GAGCATCAATAGCTATGGCAATTGTTAATTCTCCAAAATTAATTTTGGCAGATGAACCTACATCAAGTCTTGATGATGAAAACTGTGATAGAGTTATTAAACTTTTAAAAAAACAAGCATCTGAATTTAAAGCCCAACTAATCGTAATAACTCACGATAATCGATTAAAAAAACATTTTAAAAAATCTATTAAGCTTTGAATATATTTAAGTTAAGCATAAAGAATATTGTAAGTAAACCCTTAAACTCCATATTAAGTTTGGCATTATTAATATTTGGGATTGGGATAATTTCTTTGATGTTACAATTAAATAGCTTAATCAAGACTCAGATGGATAATAACTTGAAGGGAATTGATATGGTCGTTGGCGCAAAAGGAAGTCCATTACAACTTATTTTGTCTGCGGTTTATCATATTGATTCTCCAACAGGAAATATTTCTGTAGAAGATGCAAAAAAAATAAAAAATAACAGAATGGTTGGCTCAAGTATCGATTTACTTTATGGTGATAATTATAAAGGATATAGGATAGTTGGTACTGAGCAAAAATTTCTTGATTTATATAAGGCAAAAATTAAGGAGGGAAGAAAATGGGAGAATCCATTTGAAGTTGTTGTAGGGTCAAAAATATATTCCAAATTAAATATTAACATAGATGATGAGCTTGTAAGTTCTCACGGATTAAGAGAAACTGGTGAAGAACATGCTGACCAATTGTTTAAAGTGGTTGGATTATTGGAACCTTCAAATTCAGTAATTGATCAACTTATAGTTACATCTCCTCAAAGTATTTGGGATCTTCATGATGACCATGATCATGGTAGTGAGGAACATGAAGAAGAACATGAGCATGATGAAGAACATGACCATGAGCATGATGAAGAACATGACCATGAGCATGATGAAGAACATGACCATGAGTATGATGAAGAACATGAGCATGATGATAAAGAAATCACTGCTATGCTGATAAAGTTTAAAAGTCCAATGAATATTATTCAATTTCCAAGGCAAATCAATGAAGACACGAATCTTCAAGCAGCTGTTCCTTCTTATGAAATATCAAGATTATTCAAACTTTTTGGATTTGGAATTGAGACACTGACTTATTTAGCTTATTTAATAATTATTGTATCTGCCTTTAGCTTATTTATTAATTTATTTAATTCTATGAGAGAAAGGAAATATGAAATGGCGTTGATAAGAACATTAGGTTCTTCTAGAAGACAACTTTCGATGATGATTATTTTTGAAAGTTTAATTTTAACTACTGTTGGATTCTTTATCGGGCTGTTAGTAAGCAGATTAGGCGTTATGTTTGTATCTTCGCTAATGGAAGAAAGTTTAAACTATAATTTGAAGTCTTTTGGTATTTTAAATGAGGAATTGTGGTTACTAGGTTTATCAATTTTTATTGGATTAATCTCATCAATAATTCCTGCTCTACAAGTTTATAATTTAAATATTTCAGAAACGCTTGCAGATGAATAAATTAATATACATTCTTATTTTTTTTATTTCAAACAACTTGTTTTCTCAAATTGAGATTGACTGGTTTAAACTCAGAGATGTTTATTATAAATCAGAATACAGGGAGGATATTGACGGATATTTTCAAACTCCATATTTTGGAGAAGAAGTTGAGTCACTAGATGGTAAAGAGGTTAAAATTACTGGCTACATGCTAACACTTGCACCTGATGAAGGAGTATTTGTCTTATCCCAAAATCCATATGCAGACTGTTTTTTTTGTGGTTATGGCGGGCCTGAATCAGCTATTGAGTTGACACTTAAGCCTGGTTATGATGACTTTTTTATGGATGAATTAGTTACTGTCGTTGGAATTTTAAGATTGAAAAGAGAAGATGTTAGTAGTGGTGTTTACATAATGTATGATGCAGTTGCAATTAGACAATAGAGATTTATTGGCACAATCATTGCTCTCTAGCAGATATGAAATATTTAATTCCAATTCTTCTTGTTTTAATTTCATGCTCATCTGATGATAGTACTGACTATCAACAAGTAGCTCCAACATATAAAAATGTAAATTATGTTACCATCACTAATGAAACAACAGGTGGTGGAAGCCAGTTTTTTTATTTAAAATCAGGCTTTTCAGAATCAAATGCTGATTCTTGCTACTGTGATGATGGATGTTCAAAGGAAATAATTGAAGTAGCAGAGTTACAGTTTGATGATCAAACAATGAATTTTAGATATAAATTAACAGCATCAGATAACTACACAACCAGATCAAGCACTGACTGGTGCACCAGATTTAAGTAATTATTTTTATTTAACTGAAAATTTAAATGATGTCTTAGAGTAAAATTCTTCTCCGGGCTCAAGGACTGTTGATGGAAAGTTTTCAGTATTTGGTGAATTTGGAAAAAATTGAGTCTCTAAACAAAATCCTGATCTCTTTATGTAGTTCATTCCTTTTTTTGATTTTAATGATCCGTCTAAAAAATTTCCAATATATAATTGAACACCTGGTAAATCTGAAAATACTTCCATTTTAATCATTGACTCTTCACTAATTACCTCACTTATCTTTCTTACACCATTACTATAATCGTTTAGAACCCAACAATGATCATAACCATTTCCCAATAATAATTGATCATCTTCATTATATAAATCTCTACCAATTTTTTTTCTGTTTCTAAAATCAAAGGGTGTGCCTGCAACAGCTCTTTTTTCACCTGTTGGAATTATTTTTTTGTTGACTGGTAAATAATAATCAGCATTTAATTCTAGAATATGGTCCAGAATATCTCCTGAGCTTTCACCTGATAAATTAAAATAAGAATGTTGGGTTAAATTCAATACAGTTGCCTTATCAGTATTTGCATTATATTCAACTGACAGTTCATTGTCATCAGATAATGTATAGGTTACGTTGACATTAAGATTTCCAGGATATCCTTCCTCCAAATCCTCAGATAAATAATTTAGTTTTATAAATCTTTTATTTTTCAAATCATATGAAAGTACATTCCAATTTACCTTATCAAACCCCTTTAAACCTCCATGAAGAGAGGTGCCATTATTATTGACCGCTAGATTATAATCAGTATTATTTATTGTAAACTTTCCATTATCTATTCTATTGGCATAACGACCAACAATTGCTCCGAAATATGGGTGGCCTTCTAAATATGGCTCAAGAGTATCAAAGCCTAAAGCAACATCAAGCATATTATTGTTTTTATCAGGAACTTTTATGCTTGTAATAATTCCTCCATAGGTAATTATTTCAACCTCGCACTGACCATTAGTAAGTAGATACTTATAGATATTTTCACCATTTTCTAATTTGCCAAATAACACTTTATTACTTTTATTATGTGAGCATGAAATTATAACTAATATTGTTAGAATAATGGATGAAAAAAGAAATTTATTGATATTTGAAAAAAATTTAAATCTTTTTAACATATTTGGGCTCAACTTTTGATTTAAAAATATAAAATAAACATGAAAAGCTTCTTGTCATTTTTTTTATTAATTATTTCTCTTGGTTCTCTAGCTCAAGAGAATAAGATTAAAGCATATTTAGATTGTAGATGTGATGAAAATTATATAAAACAAGAGACCTCGTTTTTAGAATATGTTAGAGATCAGGATTTAGCAGATGTTGAAATATTTATTCGTGATGAAAGAAACCCTACTGGATCCCGTTCATTTGAGATAACAATTGATGGTAACAATGATTATGAAAACTTAAGCTCCACTGCAACAGCTGTTGGATATTCTAATGATACTTCAAGTAGTTTAAGAGATAAATTACTTAATAAGTTAAAATTGGCATTGGTTCCTTTTCTTGAAAAAGCAAATTATAATCTTACAATAGATGTTGATTCCAATTTTAAGGATTTAACTGTATATGATGACAAATGGAAGAATTGGGTTTTTGAATTATCTGGCTCATACAATAATGATAAGGAGGAGAGTAGACAAAACAACAGATATGAAGTTCAGTTTGAAATTGATAAACTTACTGAGGATTGGAGAATTGGTGCAGAAATTACAAGACGAGAAACAAATAGAAAATTTGTTAGTAATGACAATGAATACCTAAGTAATAGAAAAACCACAAGTTTTAATGGTAGAGTAATTAGAAGTATTTCTGATCATTTTTCAGCAGGAGCGTTTTTTGGTGTATTTCAAAATACATATGAAAATATTGATCTTAACAGGTACATCGCCCCAGCTATTGAGTACAGCTTTTATCCCTATAGAGATGTATTGAGTAAAGAAATTACTCTTGCATATAGAATAGGTGTAGGTAAAAGAAATTATATTGAAAAAACCATTTATGGTTACAAAAAACAAGAATTATCATCTCAAACATTGAGCTTAAATATTCGATTTAGACAAAAATGGGGTAATGTTAGTTCATATTTAAATGCAACTCAATTTTTGAATGATGGTACAAAAAAAAGATTCTCACTTAGAAGTGATTTAGATATCAGGGTTTTTGAAGGGTTGGCTGTTAGACTTTCAGGGAATGTGAATTTAATAAGAGAACAGTACAGTTTGGCAGCAGGGAATACTTCAATTGAGGATTTACTACTTCAACAAAGAGAAATTGCAACTGATTACAGAACAAACTTTTCGATTGGACTTAGCTATACTTTCGGATCAATATATAATAGCATAATAAATACCAGATTATAAAAAAGTTTTAACTTGAGTTAAAATTTATTTATGAACAGAAAATACATTTCCTGGGTATTTCTTCTTTTATTATTTATTTCATGTAATAATCCAAACCCAAAAATTGATGCTAGTGTTTATGAAAAAGCTGCAAAACAATTGCCTCAAAACCTTAACAAATTTGTAACCAATACAATAATTTCTCAGAACTGGGATAACAATGTTTTGTATTATAAAACTAAAAATGATACTGTATTCAAATCATTTTTAATCAATGTAAACGATTTAGAAATTAAAGAGGGAGAGCTGCCAAGCACAAATAGTCCAAGAAGAAATTATCTGGAGTTTACCTCACCTGATGGTAAAAAAAGTATTTATATAAAAGACTATAACCTTTGGGTTAGAAATTTGACTAATAATAAAACCAAACAACTCACATTTGATGGATATGAAGATTATGGATATGGAATAAATAATGCTGGATGGATAAAAAATGATAGACCAGTTTTAAAATGGTCCCCTGATTCAAAAACTATAACAACATTTAGACAAGATGCTAGAGGTGTTGGAGAAATGTATTTAGCTACTACTAATATTGGTCACCCTAAACTTGAAAAATGGAAATATACTTTACCGGGTGATGAGAAGATATTTGAAATTGAAAGAATTTTCATAGAGGTAAATTCTGGAAGAATTATAAAGTTTAAAATGGGAAGAGATTATCAAAGGTCTACAACTACTGATCATATTGCCGATTGGGATGGAACATTATTGGATGCAAATTTTAGTGATGATGGTAAAAAACTTGCATTCATTTCATCAACAAGAGATCATAAAGAAGCTCATTTACAAATAGCTAATGTTAAAACAGGAGATATAAAATCTGTATACACTGAAGTCACTAAAACATATTATGAATCTGGATTTAGTGGAGAAAATTGGAGAGTATTTTTTGATTCAAATGAGTTTTTATGGTATTCAGAGAAAGATAATTGGGGACATTTATACCTCCATGATTTAAAAACTGGTAAATTAAAAAATAGAATTACAAAAGGTGATTGGCTTGTTAGAGATGTGTTACACGTTGATGAATCATCAAGAGAGATCTTTTTCACTGGAGGAGGGAAAGAAGAAGGTAATCCTTATCATATTTACTTATATAAAGTAAATTTTGATGGCTCAGGCTTAACCTGCCTAACAACTGAAAAGGGAACACACAGTATTAATCCATCGGATGATTGGAATTATTTTACTACTACGTATTCTTCAACAGAAAATCCACCGATTACGCTCCTAAAGAACAGAAATGGTGAAACACTAAAAGAAATTAACAGAGTTGATATATCACAGCTGATTAATAATAATTGGCAAAAACCAATTGAATTTTCTGTAAAAGCAAGAGACAATGAAACAGACCTATACGGAATACTACACTTACCAAGTTTTTACAATGAGAAAGAGAAATATCCAGTACTAAATTACATATATCCAGGCCCACAAGCAGGTAGCGTTAGAAATTATTCTTTTTCATCAACTAGAAGGGATTTTCAATCTCTCGCAGAACTTGGTTTTGTTGTTGTGGCAGTTGATGCTATGGGAACACCTGGTCGTTCCAAATCATTCCACGATGCCTATTATGGAAATATGGGTGATAATGGATTACCTGATAATATTAAAACAATTAAAGACCTTTCCAAAAAATACAAGGGAATGGATATTGAAAGAGTTGGTATTTGGGGACATTCAGGTGGTGGATTTGCATCTACTAGAGCAATTTTAGAATATCCAGATTTTTATGATGTAGCTGTATCGAGCGCAGGAAATCATGATAATAGAAATTATGAGGCGGATTGGGGTGAAAAATGGCAGGGACTTTTAGAAAATATTGAAATAGAAGATAACGAAAGGTCTAATGATTATGACTTCACAAAAACTAATTATGACAATCAAGCAAATCAATTATTAGCAAAAAATCTAAAAGGAAAATTATTGTTAGCTCACGGAAATCTTGACAATAATGTACCACCATACAATACTTTACTTGTAGTTGATGAACTAATTAAAGCAAATAAGGATTTTGACTTAATTATTTTTCCAAATAAAAAACATGGATTTGGTGATCAAAGCAATTACTTTATGAGAAGAAAATGGGATTATTTCGTTAAAAATCTAAAAGGAATCGAACCACCTAAAAACTTTTCTTTAGACAGGTAATTTAGAGCTGTTTTTGCCTGTCATATTTACAACAATTATGAAGATTTGCATACGCTTGATCTGTAGCTTTGAAGTCTTCAGAATCGTGACCAGCCTCAGCTATTTTTTTCTTTATTTCGTCTAGTGAAACTTTATTAGAGTTATAAATTATAGATAGTTTATTTTGTGGAATAGACCAACTAGAATATTTAACACCCTTGATTTTATAAGTTGCTCTTTGAATTCTGTCTTTACACATTTCACACTCACCTAAAACAACAAACTGTGCTTTACTAGATTTACTACTGCTTTCCTGAGCAAAAGATAAAACAGGAAAAAGTAAAAAAAGAAAGAAGAAATACCTCATATTGCTAATTTAAAATTTTATATCGTAACCCCACATAATATGTTGATCCAAAAATCGGGCCATGTACAATTGAAGCATCAAAACCTGGGTCAAAAGGATTATTAGCCATAATTAATGGATTTTCTTGTGTATAGTTATTAATATTTTCTCCACCCACATAAACCTCTAATTTGTTAGAAAATACTCTTGTTATTTGTGACATTATAGAAAAATGCGGATCAACATATTCATAACTATCTCTGGGATTATCCATTAATCTTTGTTTACCTAATCTGTTATAAGTGATATTAAATTTCCAATTTTTATTATTTATTTTATTAGATTCTATACCGTAGTTAAAAAAGATGATATTTCTAGGTTGTAATGGTTTTTCTTTTAAACCACTTTTATAATATGATGAAACATCATATTTTTTATATGCAGCAGTTATGTTCCAATTATTTTTTGAAAATAAAAATTCAAATTGATAATTATCAGATTTTGATTTTCCAAATGAGGAATTGTAGAAGTTAAACTCTCCAAAATTCTCAAAGTCAATAATTACCCTATTATCAAATATTGTTTTATAAAAATCAAAAATTAAATTTCCTTGACCTCCAAAAAGAAAAACTTTATGATCTAAACTAAAGCCTAGATTTGTTGCTTTTTCAGGGCTTAAACCATATAGTTTATCACTGAAATTTTTATTTAGATTTTTTCGATTACTAAGAAAGATAACTTGATTTTCAGCAAATATGTTAGCTATTTTTCTACCTGTACCAAATGAGCCTTTTAAAGAAAAATTGTCATTAAGTTGATATCTAAAATGTAATCTTGGAGTAAAGAATGATCCTAAATTATTATGAATATCGTATCTCAATCCAAAAATTAGAATAAAATCAGTGAAATTATCAAAACTATATTCAAAAAATCCTCCAAATGAGCTATCAATTCTATCAATATTAGATTTAAAAACATATTCATTATAATCATCACTTGAGAAATTTAATCCTGCTTTTATTTTATTTTTTGAGTTGAAAAGAATAGAGTTATAAATCAAATTAACAAATAAACTCTTTTGAGAAATATTATAATCATTTAATCCATAATATGCCTCTTGATCATGAAAATTATAAGCCAATTGAAACCCTAAACTTTGATATGGAATTTCAGGATTAACATATCCAAGCTTGAACGAGGAGTCAAATCTATTTGTAAGTATTTCTCCTCCCCAAAATCGGGACAAGTCCTCTTTTTCATTAAAATTTATACTACCAATTTTCTTATAGTCATCTAAATACCTAATATTTAAGAAACTTACCAATCCTTTTGAGACATCTGTATATTGCCATTTACTTAATAAATTTAATTGTTCTTGAACTGGTTTATCTAGGAATTCATCTCCATTTTTATCATTTGATCTTTTTCTGTCATTGTAGTGAATAAACAAAGTATTATGCATTTTTTCACTCACTTTTGATCTTATGTGTGCATTTGCTTCAAACCTTCCATCAACACTATTAAACAGATTTAAAAAAAATGGCATATCAGTGAAAGGTTTTTTAATCTCAGTATTGATTTGCCCCACAATACTTTCATAGCCATTGGTTACGCTTCCCATTCCTTTTGTTACTTGGATACTCTCAATCCAAGTTCCAGGTGTAAAACCAAGACCGAATGTTTGAGATGCACCTCGAACCATTGGAATATTTTCTTCCGTAATTAAAATATATGGACTTTTTAAACCTAACATTTCTATTTGCTTAGTACCTGTAATGGCATCACTGTGATTAACATCAACTGAGGGGTTGGTTTCAAAGCTTTCAGATAAATTACAACAAGCTGCTTTTAATAGCTCTTCTTCACTTATTTTAATAATATTTTGTGGCATTAAATAAGTCCTTTGCATCGAATTTCTTCTTTTTGAAACAGTAACTTCATTAAGATTATTTTCATCAGAAACTGTAAGAAAATGAGTTATAATTTTGTCTTTTTGTACTGAAATAGTATCAGTTTTGAATCCCAAAAAACTAATTTCAATAAACTCTTTATTTAAAGAGTTTTCTAATTTAAATAATCCTTTTTCGTCTGAGATAGTTCCTATGTCTGTGTTCAACCACTTGATTGTAGCTCCTTGAACAGGAATTTCTTTGTTGTCTTCAATATAAAGGATTTTACCATCTGCAATATCCTGTGAGTAATGATTTAAATTAAAGATTAATAAGAATATTAAATAAATTAGTTTTTTCACAATAGTATTCAGGTGTTAAAATTACTTAAATTTGATGATTATAAATAATTAGCCATTATGGATATAAGTACTCTAGAAATTGTTGGTTGGATTGCAACTTTTGTTGTTATTGGATCATTTTTAGTCAATGATATGCTGAAGTTAAGATCAATAAATCTTATGGGTGCAACATTATGGTTAATCTATGGGATAATAGCAAGCTCCTATTCAATAATTTTTTTAAATGTTGTTGTTATGAGTATACAGATCTTTAAGATAAATCAACTATTAAAAAATAAATAGTTATTTCTTTTTTATTTCAACCCAAAAGGGTAAAATATTTTTTCTGTTTAATCTTAAGAAAGGTATTAAGTCGTAATCTCCACCCAATACTTTAATATCTTTCATAGAGACAAATCCATCTTTATCAATACTAACCTTATTTGAAAAAACATTGTTTCCTAGCTCTAAGGTCATTTCACCAACGGAATTATCTAGATTATTAAATTTAAATTTGAAATCATATGCTCCAGCCTCAATTCTAACTTTCCAAAAACCAAAAACTTCATTTTGACTCCAAATTCCTCTTTGACCACTAGCATCATTTCTGTTTAAAAAAGTTGGATTTTCATTTATTGTTCCAATATTTATTCTTGGCTTATCTATTAAATTTTTTGAGCTAATTAGTTCGTTATAAATTTCATCCATTCTCGATTTTATTTCTAGTGCAATAGATTGTTCCTTAATAATCAAGTTTTCACTTTCGTATGGATCCATCTCTAAATTATAAAGTTCAAAGTCTTCAATTCCAGAGTTATAATTAGTATTTCCTACTAACTTATAGTTCCCAGCATTCAAAGAAATATTTTTGTAAAGCTCTGGTGATTTTCTGGTCCAGTATGAGAAAAAATCTCGTTCTTTTTTATTTATTTTATTATCAAATAAGTCTATTCCATCAATTTTTCTATCATTAGGAATTGGAAGATCGCAAAGCTTTGCAATAGTAGGTAGAACATCAATATGAGCTGAGAAAAAATCTAAATCTATTCCTTCATTATGGATTTTTGGAAAACTAAGATAAAATGGAACTTTAATTCCACCATTGTAAACCTGACTTTTCAAGCCTTTAAGATTTGATACATATCGAGGTTGTTGTGGCCCATTATCAGTCATGAAAATAATAATTGTATTTTCCTCAAGGTTTAGCTCATCTAACTTATTTATTAGTTTGCCAAAGTTTTCATCAATGTTGGTTACCATTCCATAAATCTTCTTTGCATCGAGAATATTTTTTTCAGTCATTTCTAAATTTTCTCCATTAATATTTGTTGGATCTATATCCTTATACATTTGATAATACTTATCAGGAACTTGCAATGGAGTATGCGGTGCATTAAAAGATAAATAACAAAAAAATTGGTTGTCTTTATTATCCTCAATAAACTTGATTGCCTCATCAGTAAATATATCTGAACAATAGCCATTGTATTTTTCTTGTTTATTATTCAACCAAAGTATTGGATCATAATAGCTTGTAGATCCTTTATAATAGTTGGTAAAATCTCCAACCTGACCAATACCCCCTGACAAATGAATCAAAGACTCTTGAAAACCTTGATCTGATGGTCTTGATGGATAATTATCTCCTAAATGCCATTTTCCAAAAATTCCAGTTTTATAGTTGTTTTCATTAAATATTTCTGCTAATGTTATTTCATTGGAGGACATAATTGCCCCGCCATTATAAGTATCAGTAACACCTGTTCTGAGCGAATATCTACCTGTTAACAAACTTGATCTGGTCGGAGCACAAACTGGTGAAACATTGAAATTATTAAATCGTATACTTTCTCCAGCAAATTTATCTAGGTTTGGTGTAATCAAATGAGGGTTGCCATTATAGCCAATATCCCCATAGCCTTGATCATCTGTAATTACTATAATAACATTTGGAGATTTAGTCTCTAAATTATTATTACATGAGAAAAATAATATAGGTAGAAAGAAGTAAAGTAATATTTTGTATTTCATGGAAAAAATTAGCTTTTCTAATTTATTACTCCATCAATATCATAATTAGAAACAAATCCCCAAATCAATCCGCTAGTATTTGTGCCATTATAATTTAATTTATCATCCCAAGAATGGCTGCCTCCTATTATTTTAATATGCTCAACATATCTATCACCCGCATCGTTATAATAAATATATTGTTCAATTGAACCATCTTGATTAGTCAACACATCCTCATTTGGTGTATTATTAAAATTTTTCCACCAATCAACCACATCAGGAATTGATGGATAATATGAATTTCCATCATATGGAACATCAAAATCATCTGTTCCATGAATATTGATCATAGCAGTAGGGAGTAGAGCATCACAACTTTGGTAACTATCGTCTAACATAGTACCAGCAACTGAACCAATAGCAGCAAATTTCTTTGAATTACAACCTAGATAATATGACATAAATCCTCCATTCGAATAGCCTGCAGCATATATTCTTTTGTTGTCTATAATGGGATAATCAATTAAAAGCTGATCAATTAAATTTTCAATGAATCCAATATCGTCTACATTACTTTTATTATCAGCAGAAGGATTAGAACAATTCCAATGTGAACCACTGTCCCCAGGTAAATTAAGGCCTTGAGGATAGACGACTATGAAATTTTTACTCTCAGCTAAATCTCTCATGTCTGCTGTGTTTGCAAATTCAGATGCAATTCCTCCAAAACCATGGAATAAAAACATTAAGGGATAATCAATTTCAGGATCATAAGAATTAGGAATATAAATTAGATAGTTCCTATTCACATTATCATGTGAAAAGGTTTTTGTTTGAAGTCCAGTTATGATTCCATCTTCATCAACAGGAGCTTCATTATCATCCTTACAAGAAGATATGATGATTGGAATAACAAGTAATAATAAAAAGTATCTATATTTCATTATAAAAAATTAAATTATTTTGATTGTGGAATATCACGATTAATTTCCAACATATCAACTGAATTATTTTCATCACCCAAAAAGTATTTTGAGAAATGGTTTGCTCTGAGCCAAAAATTGTATTCTGACATATTCCCAAAACCATGTCTTTGACTCGGTAAGATCATAAAATCAAATTTCTTATTGGCTTTGATTAAAGCATTTGCCATTCTTAAAGTGGCGCCAGGATGCACATTGTTATCCATATCACCAGTTACTAAATATAAATGACCTTTCAAATTTTTTGCTAGAGATTGGTTTTTATCAATGTCATACTTATACTTAATATTACCATCATCATCTGTTTCTTCCATTATACCGTGATGTGTTTCACTCCACCAACTATTATACATTGAATTATCATGATTACCAGCTTGTGAGTACGCAACTTTGAAAAAGTCAGGGTAAACTAAAATGGCAGCAGTTGACATAAAACCTCCACCACTATGGCCATAAATTCCAACTCGATTAATATCAATAAAATCATGTCTGTTTGCTAACTGTTGAGCAACATATTTTTTATCAGCCAACCCATAATCTCTTAAATTTCCATAGCCATAATTATGATACCACTTTGATCTGTCTGGATGACCTCCTCTATTACCAAGTGTAATTACTATAAAACCTAACTGAGCCATTCTATCTAATCTATCCATTCTAACTGAAAATGATTTATTAACTGATTCTGTTTGTGGACCAGGATATACATATTCTAATAGTGGATATTTTTTATTTTCATCAAAATCAAAAGGCTTGTATATTACACCATATAAATCAGTAGTACCATCATCAGCTTTAGCTTTAAATGTTTCTGGAAATTGATAACCAGATTCAAACAATGCACTTAGATCCGCTTTTTCTAATTTCATAATTACAGTCCCATCTGAATTAATTAAGTGCGATTCAGGTGTTGTGTTAACTCTTGAAAAATTATTAACAAAATATCTATGATTATCCGATGGATAAGTCATCGTGTTAAAATTTCCTTTATTTAATAATTTAATAACTCCTCCATTAAGTGAAACTTTATAAGTGTGTTCATAATAAGGATCAATCTGATTATTTACACCATGTGCAGTAAAGAAAAGATTGTTTGATTTTTCATCATAATGTTTAATGTAGTCACTATGAAATGAACCCTTTGTAATTCTATTTAATAATTTACCTTGATTATTATACCTGTAGAAATGTGCCCATCCATCTCTTTCGGACCAATGAATCATTTCCGTTTCATTTTTTATTAAGTATAATGGTCTAGTTTCGATATAAGTGTTCATCCTCTCCTCAATTAAAACTTCCATCTCACCGCTTTCAATATCTGCCCTACATATATCTACTTTTTTTCTGTCTCTACTTGTAATACTAAAATAAATATTTCCTTTATCGGAAAGTAATAATGTTGGTTTAAACTCATCATCAATACTTGATGGTTTTCTAGGTTTACTATAAATGTTAATACCACTTATATATGAAACTCTTTTTTGCTTTGCAGAATCTATTTGAACTTTTTTAACATCTTTTGATTTTGTATCAAAAATTAATATTTCGTGACTGTACTCTGCTTCTTCTCCAGCCATATGGTATTTATACGTTTCCAGTGTTGGTCTTTTTTTACCAACTGAATTTATAACCCATAAATCTTTTATTTTTCTTGTGTCAGTTTTTTGAAATATAAATTTTTTAGAGTCAGATGACCAGTAGCCTCTAATTGGAAATTTATCATTTTTCTTTTTTTCAATATCCTCATTATCCATTCCTCTATTGTATCCACCATAACTAAAATGCTCAACACCATCTTTTGTCCATTGGTTTTCAACTATTGTAGAATCTTTTTCATCCTTTACTGCCTTTAGAAAGTTTTCTTTATCCATCCAATACAAATTGAATTTTTTAGAATAAAGTACAATTGTACTATCAGGTGCTATGTTTGCCCACTTTTTCCACTTTTCTTCTTTCTTTTTTTCATTGTTAATAATTGTTAATCCATTTCCACCTAATCTATATTCAAGGAAGAAAACCTTTTTTTCCTTCTTCTTTTTTAAAGTATCGATAGATTCTACCATTTCAGATGAAGTAACTCTAAATCTAATTGCTGTTTCATTTTTAACAAACTTAAAGGTAAACTTGGGTAAGTGTTTACCATCGTATGGGTCTTTTGTAATTTCTGTTAACCAAGCAGCCATTTTATCATTATCAAACAACTCAGACTTTGTTCTTCTATCAGCATCCACCAAATAATATTTAGATCCATCAGTTGTTTTATACTGATACCAAAATTTATTTCCGTTTTTAAGCCAGTGTGGTCTTACAGCTGTGGAGTGGACCAGTTTGGCAATATTTTTTGGAGAAAACTTATAAGCTAAATCATAATTTGCTTTTTCATTTTCTTGTGATTGGCTGAAGCTCAGAAAGCCAATTAATATAAATAAATAAAATAATTTTTTCATAAACACCTACTATTAAGTTAATTAAACTTTAAAAGATATTTTAAAAATACAATTTTTAGAATCTTTTAAAAAATTGCCAAATATCAACGTAAAGGTTTGGATTTTGTTTGTGTAAATTGTGTTGGCCATTCTCAACTCTTAAATACCTAATTTCCTTATTATCGTTACAATTTTTGAAAATATACAGAGTGTCTTCACCAATAGTTTCTACATCCGCAGGTAGAGAACATTCAAATTTTATAGCCCATAGCTCTGCACTTTTAAGTGCATCTAAAAATATATGACCAAACCTGGGACCCCCATTAATTGGAATTGTTGTATCAGCTGCTCCATTAAATTGATAAACTGAAAGAGGTTTAGTATTGTCAAGAATTGGCATACTCTCCATAAGCTGACTTACGACAGGAGCAATTGCTTTAAAATGTGAAGTATGAATTCCTAGTTTGTTTACCATTCCAGAACCATTTGAGGTTCCAATTGCATAAATCTTATTAATATTTAAGTTTTTATAATTTTTAAGTTCATCAATAATTGAATTTACAAATGCCACATCATCAGCCTTAGATGGTTCGGTTCCTAAATTCCATGATTTTAAATAGCCTTGAGGATATATTCCAATGAATTCCCCATTATCAGTAAAGCTTTTTAGTTTATTTACCCAACTTATATTTGTGCCTCCCCTTCCATGAAAAGCAAATACTACTGGATAATTTATTGATAAATCAATATTTTCTGGTGTTTGAATTATAACAGGACGCTGAACATTAACACCTTCAACAGTTTGGGCGATATAGATGGTTGTAGTAACTAGTTCTTTAGTAGGTTCTATTTCATTAATTTCAGAACTGTTTTCAGTCTTATCACATGAAATACTTAATAAACATATATAAATAAAAATTAAAGGATTCATTTTCATAACCTTGAAAACTCAAGTGTGATAAATAAAAAATAAGTTTTAATTATGAGCAATCACATGGATCACAATTACATGGATCACATATGCACTGACTGCAATTATTTTTATTGCATGGCTCACAACTACAGTTACAATTTGATTTAACCATAAGAATTAGTTTTTTTAAAGTTATGGATAATAATTTAAACCTATTTAAAAAAGGTGGATATGTAGGGGTAGTAAATTATAATTAGGATAATTAATGAACTTATAACTGCAAAAGAAACAGCTCCAGCAGAAATATCTTTTATTAGCTTTATTCTATCATCATATTTTGGATTGATAAAGTCACAGATTTTTTCTGCAACAGTATTCAAAGCTTCAGCAGTTAAAATAAATCCAATTAAAATTATATGAATTATCCATTCATTTTTTGTTATTTCAAAATAATAGCCAAGGAAAATAAATAAAAGAAAAAACAGTGATTGTACTTTAATAGAATCTTCATTTTTTAAAAGAAAAAACATTCCACTAATGGCAATTATAATACCTTTGAATCTTCGAATTATGAATTTCATCAATTTTAAACTTAACTTAAAATTATAATAATTATGGATACTCTCAGTCATGCATTATACGGAAAAGGATTGTTTGGTTACAAAAAATATAGATGGTTTTCGTTTTTATTTGGTGCTATTCCTGATTTATTTTCATTTGGAATTTATTTTATTTATCTGTTTTTGTTCAGTGATTTTGAATTTGGAAGACCTGACAGAGATGAACTGCCAATATGGGTTTATGATTTATACGATATCTCTCACAGCATGATTACAGCTTTAGTTTTTATTGCAATTGCTTATAAGATTAATAAAGATTTTGCTTGGCCGATGTTAGCTTGGCCTATGCATATAATTGTAGATTTTTTTACTCACAGTATTGAGTTTTTCCCAACTCCAATTTTATGGCCAATATCTGATTACAGATTTGATGGAGTTCCTTGGTCAAATCCATACGTACTAGGGATTAATTTTATATTGATTTTTATAATATTTTTTTACAGATGGAAAACAAAAAAAGCCCTAAATAAATAGGGCTTTAATTTTTTAGAATCTAATAAAATTTACATCAATCCAAGTTGTGTATAAAAGCTTAGAAAATCCATAAAATCTTGCTCAGCTACTATTTTCCCATCCTTCATTTTAATTAAAGTAGTTCCTGAAACATCTACTGTTTTATTAGTTGGTGGAACACCAAAGAAATCTCCGTCATGAGTGCCTTTAAATCTCCAATGTTTTACCATTTTATCACCTTGACCAAAAAGATCTACAAAAATTAATTCTCCGTCTGAGAATCCAGTAATATAGTTTCCGTAGTAAGCTTTAAAATTTTCAAGACCAACAACATCACCGGCTGATGTTGCCACTGCAACTACATCTTTATCGAAATATTCTTCGTTAATAATATCTAGGTTTTTGTTTTTAAACACTTCATTCCAAACCATTGTGTACATTTCAAGATTACTCTCCAAAGAGGCTTGAGCAGCTTCTAATTCTAAATGTTTTTCTGATGGATTGTTACATCCAACGAATAAAAGTGTTAAAAAAGCAATTATAAAATTTAAATTTTTCTTCATAATATTTATTAATTTATCATTGTATTTAAATATAATTATAATAATTTACTAGTAATACTATTTATTAAAAAATAAATGAAACGACGCTCATTTATACAACGAACAACATTGCTTGGTGGAATTGGTCTTTCACCTTTCTCTTTTGGTTTTTCATCTAATAAAAATGATCTATTTCAATCGAATGTTTATGTTACTATGGATCAAGAAAAAGTATCATTTTATGCTGAAAAAATTAAAGAAAATATTAAGGTTGTTCATATAGCTGACACTCATTTATTTATGGACGATAACAGAGGAATTCCTTTTAGAGAATTTAGTAATAGGATGGCAAAAGCCTATAACCAAACAACACATTTTAAGACAAGAGAAAAAACTACTCCAATGGAGTGTTTTGAAAACACACTCGCTTATGCAAAAGAAGTTAATGCTGATGTTATTACATTAGTTGGTGATATTTTCAGCTTCCCATCTGAGTTGGCAGTCGAATGGGTCAATTCAAAGTTAAAGGCCACAGGTATTCCATACATTTATGTAGCTGGAAATCATGACTGGCATTATGAGGGAATGAGTGGTAAATTAGATACTCTTCGTGACACTTGGATTGATAATCGTCTTCTTTCTCTATATCAAGGAAATAACCCTTTAATGGCAGCTTATGATATAAAGGGTATTAGATTTTTAGCAATTGATAATTCAACATATGAAATAAATGATGAACAATTAGCTTTTTTCTCTGAGCATGCTGCATCAGGTATGCCATTGGTTTTATTGGTTCATATTCCAATGTATGCACCAGGAAAAGGTATTTCATTTGGATGCGGAAATCCAAATTGGAATGCATCTACTGATCGTAATTATAAATTAGAAAAGCGGCCAAGATGGCCTGAAGATGGTCATTCAAAAACAACATTTAATTTTTATAATGAAGTTTTTAATTCTCCTAATCTTCTTGGGATTTTCACAGGTCATATTCATAAAAATTCAATCGAAATTATCAATGGAAAACCACAAATTGTTTCTGATGATAATGCAAGTGGTGGATATTTAGATATTGATTTTTTAAATCTAAAAGAAAGGATTTTATAATTTTAAATAAACATGAAACAATTCAATATTCTATGAATAAAAAAATAAGATTATCAATTATATTTTCTATACTATTCATTTCCTCACATGCGCAAGATTTAATCAAATCTGGACCCATGGTTGGATACTCGACAATGCAAGAGGTTTTACTTTGGGTTCAAACTGATGAAAAAGCCAAAGTCCATTTCGAATATTATGAAATTGATAATCCTAAAATTAGATACAAAACAGATAATAAGGATACAGACAAGAAAAGTGGTTATGTAGCTAAATTGATTGCTGATGAAGTTGTCCCAGGCAAAAATTATAAATACGAAATATTTATAAATGGTGCAAAAGTTGAACGAGATTATTCAATGGAATTCCAAACTCAAAAACTTTGGAAATGGAGAACTGACCCTCCAGACGTAAGCTTTGTTATCGGTAGTTGTAGTTATGTTAACGAACCGAAATTTGATAGACCAGGAAAACCCTACGGAAATAATTTTGAAATATTCAATTCAATTCACAGTAAAAATCCAGACTTTATGCTTTGGCTAGGTGATAATACTTACTTGAGAGAGCCCGATTGGAACTCTAGAACGGGGTTTATAAATCGATACTCTCACACAAGAGCACTAGCTGAGCTACAACCATTACTCGCCTCAACACATCATTACGCTACATGGGATGACCATGATTTTGGTCCTAATAATTCTGATGGAAGTTTTTGGTTAAAAGAAACCGCTTCGGAGATATTCAAGCTTTTTTGGGGTAACCCAAATTATGATGTAACTGGCAAAGGTGGAATAACTGGTTTTTTTCAATGGGGTGATTTAGACTTTTTTTTAATGGATAATAGATATCATAGAACCTCAAATAATAATTTTACTGAGAATCGTCAACTTCTTGGTAAAGATCAGATCGATTGGTTGATTAATGCTTTATCTTTTAGTCAAGCTCCTTTTAAATTTATAGCTATTGGAGGGCAAGTATTAAGTAGTGGTGCTGTTTATGAAAATTATGCTACATACCCTGAAGAAAGAAAATATTTATTGGATAAAATTAGAGAAGCAAAAATTGAAGGGGTTGTTTTTCTAGATGGTGATAGACACCATACTGTTTTGAGTAAAATGCATGAAAATGAAGATGTTTATCCACTTTATGATTTAACATGTTCATCTTTAACTGCAGGAGCTAATAAGGACGATGAATCTTATAATAAATATAGATTAAAAGAAACACTAGTTAGTGTTAATAATTTTGGAGTGCTAAATGTTACAGGTCCAGCAAAGGATCGTGAACTTACTATAAAAATCTTTGATAAAGATGGATATGAGCTTTGGAAAAAATCAATAAAAGCAAACGATTTAAAATACTGATATGGATAAAAACAAACTTGTTAAAATCATTAGTATAATTACTGGTACCATATTGATTGGTATTATAATTTATTATGTTTTTGAAGGGGCTTGGGACCAGGTAGTTTATCTTTCTTCTTTGTTTTTTTTAATATGGATTATGCCTGATATTTTGAAAAAAATAAATAAGAAAAAATGAAAAAACTGAATCCAGAATATTTAATTGGTATGGGAATTATTATTAGTAGTATTGGAGGTATTTTTTTGATGCATCAAGCGACATTAGGCTTGGGTTAATTTTCTTAGGGGGTTCATCTGTACTGTTAGGTTGTGTATTAGGTTTTATTAAAAGAAATAAATCCTAGTTTATGAAAAAATTCTTTATTAATAATGGGAACTGGTTGTCTATGGGTTTAACGCTTATTTTCTTTATGACTGATTTAATTGGGGATTATTTGCCAAAGTTTTCAAACCTATATCTAACAATGATTATTTATTTTATAATTGTTATGCTTCCTGTTTCTCTAAGTATTTACTTTAATAATAAAAAATGAAAAAACTAATTCTACTATTACTATTTATTCCACTTGTTTCTTTTGGGCAGAATTCATATGAAGTAGATAAAATAACTGATATTGATTATAATGATAATGTAGTATTTCCTGAAAAAAAAGATTTCTTGGATATCTATATTCCAAATGGAGAGGAAAATTATCCTGTCATAGTTTATTTTCACGGTGGGGCTCTTATTGCAGGGTCTAAAGAAATGGGTAAAGATATAGGTGAAAAGTTAGCAAAAAATGGAATTGGATTTGTGAGTGCAAATTATAGACTTTCGCCAACTGCAAAATATCCAGACCATTTAAATGATGCTCAAGCTGCTACTGATTGGACATTTAATAATATAGAATCTTTTGGTGGAGATTTAAAAAACATATACGTTTCCGGTCATTCTGCAGGAGCTTACCTTGCTGCTATATTAGCCTTAAATAAAGACTTGAAAATTCATAAAATGAGAAAAATTAAAGGGGCAATATTAATAAGCCCTTTTTTATATGTTGAGGAAACTGCACCAGAGAGAATTAAAAGAGGTACTATATACAAATCAATTTGGGGAACTAATCCAAAGGACTGGGAAAAAGCTTCAGTTTCACCACATATGGATGGAAATAATGAAAACTTCATTTCAATTATGGCTGAAAATGATGCAGTCTGGAGAAAAGAACAAAACAAAAGATTCATTAATAAGCTTAATGAGAAACAAACAGCTGATTACATAGAAATACCCAATAGAGACCATTCAAGTTTGATTAGTAAAATTTTAGAAAAAGACGACCAAGTATCAAAAACAATCATAGAATTCATAAGGTCTTGAATAATCAAAGTTTTTCAAAGTATAGTTGTACTATAAGATCAAACTGACAAATAACTGACAACTTTTTATATCTTTAATTTAATGTTCATCTTAAATATTGGCTAAGAAAAAACCCACTTTATAGTGGGCTTTAAGAATATGTGATGTAGCGGATAGCTTGCTCCCCCTCTTGGACTCGAACCAAGGACCCTCTGATTAACAGTCAGATGCTCTAACCAACTGAGCTAAGGAGGAATTTTGTGAAGGCAAATATAAATTTAATTTTTGGGTATTCAAATATGAGTAGTAATTATTAAGATACTGCTCTAACTACATCCATACCATTAGCATATAAAAATAGAGCTATAAGAAGGAAAAAACCTATTCCTGTAGCATATTCCATAAATTTATCACTAGGTTTTCTTCCACTTACCATTTCATACAATACAAACATTACGTGTCCACCATCAAGTGCTGGTATAGGGAGAAGATTCATAAAGGCAAGAATTATTGAAAGAAGTGCTGTTGTTTCCCAAAATCTTTGCCAATCCCAAGTTGCTGGGAAAATTTTGCCAATCGTTCCAAAACCACCAAGCTGTGAAGCTCCTGCTTTGGTAAATACGTATTTAAATTGTGCAACATAATCATATAATGTCCAATATCCATAATCAAACCCAACAACAAGACTATCAAATAAGCCATAATCTAATTTTGTTGGTTTAATCATCTGGGACATTATATTTATACCAACTAATTTTTCCGATGAATCAAAAGGAATTGTTAGATCAAATGAACTTCCGTTTCTTAATATTTCCAATTCCATATAATCAGCATTCACTGACTTACTATTTTCAAAATCATCATCGCCGTATATTTTGGAGCCATTAACCCTTGAAATAATGTCACCTTTTTGTAAACCTGCAAAGGATCCGGGCATATTTGGCAGTACAGAATCTATTACTAAGTCTGGAATTGGCATAAATGATAACATTTGTCCGGACTCCATCATTCTTGTCCCAATATCTTCAGGTATATTGATGATTCTTCTTTGTCCATTCTCAGATAATACTTGGACCTCAGAAAGATTTCTTGTAAATAACATCTTATTAATTTCAAATTGATCTACTAATTCTTTTCCGTCCACAGAAATAATCTTATCACCATCATTAAACCCAACCTCTTGCATAACTTCAGAAACCTTAAATCCAGAATTAAGATTGTCCTGTGTTACAACAGTCTTGCCCCAAACAAACATAATCATCATGTAAAGTATAAAACCAAGTATGAAATTTACAGTAACACCACCAAGTAAAATAATCAACCTTTGCCAAGCAGGTTTAGATCTAAATTCCCATTCCTTTGGTTCTTCCGATGTATGATCAGTATCAAAACTTTCATCAACAATTCCTGAAATTTTAACATAACCGCCAAGAGGAAGTGTGCCTATTCCAAATTCGGTTTCACCAATTTTTTTCTTAAATAAAGTAAATGGCCAATCAATAAATAAATAGAATTTTTCAACTCTACAACCAAACAACTTGGCTGGAATATAGTGTCCAAATTCATGAAGAATCACCAATATGGATAAACTAAGTATGAGTTGAAAAGCTTTAATTAGAAATACAAGGTCCATAACTAAAATTGGATGTCAAAAGTAAACTTTTTTACTGTTACAAAAAAACGAAGAAAAAATATTTTAAATTTTATAAATCACTTAATTTTGAACCACTTATGATTAAAAGTTTTTTAAAGAGATACGGACTTCTTATTGTTTTTTTTATTGTTTTTTCTGTTGTAGCTATTTCATCATTTAATTATGTGCAAACTCAAGAAAAAAAACTACCTATTTACAGCCCATCAATGGTTAGTGATGAATTAGTTGAAGAGGATTTGAGATATGTAAAAAAATATCATAGAATTGGTGATTTTTCTTTACTTAATCAAAACGGTAATAATGTTACTCAAGAGGATTATAAAAATAAAATTTATGTAGCTGATTTTTTCTTTACTACCTGTCCTGACATATGTCCAATTATGACAGGAAACATGTTGTATCTACAGGAAAATTTAAAAGACACGAATGTTATGTTAGCTTCATTTTCAGTAACACCTAAAATTGATACTGTTGAAGTTTTAAAAGAATATTCAACCCTTAAAGGAGTTGATGATACTAGATGGAATTTAATGACCGGTGATAAAAAACAAATATATGATCTAGCTAGAAAGTCATATTTAGTTGCTAAAGCAATTCCAGATGGTAAAAATCACGGTATGATTCATACTGAAAACTTTGTTCTAGTTGATAGAGATAAAAGAATTAGAGGATATTACGATGGCACAAATATTGAGGATATGGATAAACTATTGGACGATATACAAATACTTATAAAATCACATGAAAATTCTTAATACTATGAAAAACGAATTTGAAAAAATAAGAAAAAGTAAATATTTCAAGTATATAGTTGCATTCGGAATAATCAAGAAAGTAATTCTTTTGGTTATATTTCTTGTTCCCTTACTCTCATTTAGTCAGGAGCTTGTAATTGGTGAAGAAAGAGTTGAACCAGGAATTGTTTTAATTTTTGAAGGTGCAATAAAAGATGTAATTGAACCTAAATCAAATAACTTGAGTGTTGAAGAAACTAACGTTCATATTGAAGCTCGAGTGAATTGGGATTCTAATAATATTCCCGATGGAACACCTGCTGGCGGATTTATTCCTTATTTAAAAATAAGCTCAACAGTGCTTAATGAGAAAACTGGTCTAAAAACATTTATAGATCTAACTCCTCATATTAACTTGATAGATAATTTTCATTATGCTAGAAATATTTCACTGCCAGGTGAAATAGATGATTTATATACCGTTGAGTTTAAAATTAACGCTCCTCATCAATTTGATTTAGCTTTTCATAAAGATTGGATGGAAAATTTTGGTAAAGGCCTATTTAAAAATACGTCATTCAAATATGAAAATGTAGATTTTGAGGAAATTGCAAAGGCAAATAGAGATTAGATTTTTTACTACATTTATCTAAATCAAAAATTATTATGAAAAAAATTCTATTTATACTGTGTATACTGTTTATTGGGTGTGAAACTAATCAAAATAGGGATAACGCTACTTGGTCTTTTGACTCATCAACTGGCGATTACATAGAGTGGCAAAGTGATAACGATTTTGCCAATGAAATGACAAATGCAGGGTTTGTTCATTTATATAATGTCGAAAGAGAAAAGGCAATGGTATATTTTGAGAAAGCTCTTGAATATGACCCATCACTCTTTGGCCCTCATGTAGTTCTCGCTGGGCTATCAGAAAATGGATCTGAAAAACAAAATATGCATATTCAAAAAGCCAAAGAAAATGTTGCAGACAACAATGAAACATCTAAAATTTTTGTATCACTTCTCGATTTAGAAAAGGGAGGCAATTGGCCTTTAGTCACACAAGGAGCTCACGATGTTTGGGCATCAATGAGAGAAATTGAACCAAAAGGAAAACTAATTCACTATTATTATGCTTTTACAATTCCGGGAATGGAAAATAAAATTAAGGAAATGGAAGGTTTACTTTCTGAACTTAGAGATGGAGTTGGTGAAAATGAATCATTAGCAGTAAGTGGTGATCATGATTTCATGATAGCTCCTATAGTAAATACATTAGGTTATTTTTATTATAATCTTGGTGATAAAGAAAAAGCGAAATCATTATTTGAAGAGTATATTGAATTATACCCTTATGGATACAATCCCTACGACTCTATGGGTGAGTATTATTACAATGAAGGAGATATGGAAAATGCTATGAAATTTTATACAAAAGCAAAGGAAATGTATCCTAGTGCAGTTTCTGCTAATGCAATGATTAGTGAAATAAATAAATCATAAAGCGAATTACTTAATATAAAATTCCTAACGGTAGAATGGATAAATAACGTAAATCGTTATTTATTCCATTGCCGTTAGTGACTAGTCTACTACTTCCAAAATCATATCAATTTCAACCGCAATATTTGATGGAAGTGAGCCCATGCCTACAGCAGCACGAGTGTGCTTTCCTCTATCACCAAAAACTTCAACAATTAAGTCGGAACAACCATTAACAACTTTAGGATGATCAGTGAAATTTGGAGCTGCATTAACCATTCCTGTTACTTTAAGAACTCTTTTAACTTTCTTTAAATCTCCTACTGAAGCTTTAACGGTAGAAATTAAATTTATAGCTGTAATTCTTGCAGCCTCGTAGCCTTGTTCAATTGTTAAATCATAACCTAGTTTACCTTTGATATAATTACCATCATTTTTTAGAGGTCCCTTTCCTGAAATAAATAATAAATTTCCAGACCTTACACTATTTACATAGTTAGCAACTGGGCTTGATGGGGTTGATAGTTCAATTCCTAATTCTTTTAATTTTGATTCAGGATCATAATTAGAATCAGTTGGTGCTGCTACTGGCTCACATGCAATCATTATTAATGAAATAATGAATATGTATATAATTTTATTTGTTTTCATTTTACGAATTTTTAGAATTTTCTAATACGGATTTTATCTTTTGTGAAACAATAATTTCTTGACCTGGGACCATCATCCAAGTTGTTATTCCAACGCTGTTTTTATCTCCCACTGTCTGAATAGAAGGATCCCCATCTCTGAGTTGCTTTCTTAATTCATCAGGAGAAATTTTAAGTTTATTTTGATCCCATTTAATTCTAAGTGTGGGTACACAATTTGCATATGCTGGTACAGAAATTTTTGTCTCTACATCACCAACTGACTTTGCTGCATCAGCAATCATATTGATTTGATCTTCCCAAACTTTCCACTCAGCATCATGATCCCTACTTAAATAAAGTTCAAGTGCTGCGAGCATTCCAAGTACTTCCTCTTTATTAACTTTCATTCCTCTTCCAATTGTTTCGCCTCTAGGAGGGGTATGTAATCTTGCAGCTTCAATATATTCTCTTTTGCCAAGTAATAAACCTGCGCTTTGCGGTCCTCTCAATCCTTTACCGCCTGAAAATGCAACCATATCAAATCCCATTTTAGTAAATCTGAACAAATTTTCAACTGGCGGGATATCTGCAGCACAATCAATAAAGGTTGGAATATTATGCTTCTTTCCTAATGCTACAAATTCTTTCCATTTAATTTCACCACGATCTGTATTTGCATTTAAAAACCATAACATTGCTGTCTTTCTGTTAATCGCTTTTTCAAGCTCTTTAGCAGTTTTAACTTTTATAACTTTTGCTCCAACATTTGTTAATGCCTGTGCATAACCTATAGTATGGCTATCCTGCATAATTACCTCATTTCTCATCCCTTTAGTATTGGGTAATTGTTTAACTTTTTTCTGATCTTTTCCGCACATAACTCCAGCCATTGCAATACTCATAGCTCCAAAACATCCAGATGACACTGTGGCGTATTCACAATCCAATAAATCTGCTATTCTCTCTCCTACCTTGTCTTGTAATTCATCCAAATTGACATATTGTAGTGCACCATAATTAATTGCTTCAATTACTTCTTTAGGCATTAAGGAACCTGTCATTGAAGTATACGTTCCAGCAGCATTAATAAATGTTCTTATACCTAACTCTTTAAAATAATCTCTTGTGAGATTGGTATTTAAATTATTTACAATATTAGTTGATGCTGTTAGCTTTTCTGGTGACAAAAGAGCACCTATAAAAGGAACTGATACTAATGATTTGATTGCTTTTCTTCTAGATGGCATAACTTTATTTTAATCTAATGCTGCAATACAGTCAATTTCAACTAATGAATTTCCTGGGACTCCACCATATGTTGCGACTGTTGTTCTAACCGGTGGATTAGGTCCAAACCTACCACGGTAAACTTCGTTCATAGCTTTATAGTCAGCTAAGTCGGCTAAATAAACATTGACTTTTAACACTTTTTCCATTGAAGAACCATTCTTTTCAAGCGCTTTTTGAATTTCCTTCAACACATGATCAGTATGTGCTTTAATATCACCATCAAAGTGAGCTCCCTTTCCAGCAATATATAAAGTATTTCCATGTTTTACTGCACCTGAAAAAAGAGGATGTTGTTGACTTTTAACAATCTCTCCAACAATTTTCTTTTTTGGTTTTTCACCAGCTTTAATACTAGAGAATCCAAAAATACCTGCTATTCCAATTCCTAATTTTTTTAATGCTGATCTTCTTTTATTTACTTTTTCCATAACTTAATTTTTACCACATTCTTTTTTTAATTAATTCTTTTATTTGCTCTTTTG
>CACGNO010000009.1 GCA_902574335.1 uncultured Bacteroidota bacterium | reverse complement strand
CTCTCCTAAATCTATGTTTCCAATTTTAGCCACACTCTTGGTTTTAAGTGTCACAAATTTAATCTATTATCTTTTACTCGAAAAAAGGGATTAATTAATTTATATTTGTTAATGATTTCATATGAGTAAAATTCGAAATTTTTGCATAATCGCACACATTGACCACGGTAAAAGCACCTTGGCAGACAGGCTGCTTGATGAAACCGGTGCAGTTTCAGACAGAGAAAAGCAAGATCAACTCCTTGACAACATGGATCTTGAAAGAGAAAGAGGAATTACTATTAAGTCTCATGCAATTCAAATGGAATACTCGTTTAATGGTGAAAAATATATTTTAAATTTAATAGACACTCCTGGTCATGTTGATTTTTCATATGAGGTTTCTAGGTCTATAGCTGCATGTGAAGGTGCTTTATTAATTGTTGATGCTGCACAGAGTGTACAAGCTCAAACAATATCAAATTTATACTTGGCCTTAGAAAATGATTTAGAAATAATACCCGTGTTAAATAAAATTGATTTGCCATCAGCAAAACCAGAGGAGGTCTCTGATGATATTGTTGACTTATTGGGGTGTAATGAAGTCGATATTATTAAAGCTTCTGCTAAAACAGGTGAAGGAATTGGAGAAATTCTTAAGGCTATAATTGAAAGAGTTCCGGCTCCAAAAACAGACGAAACCAACGATTTAAAGGCTTTAATTTTTGACTCTGTTTTTAATCCTTTTAGGGGGATTGAAATATATTTTAGAGTTTTCTCTGGAAAAATATCCAAAGGGCAACAAATAAAGTTTTGTGCAACTGGTAAAAAATATTTTGCTGATGAAGTGGGTACGCTTAATCTAAAACAACAGCCTAAACAAAGTGTTGGAGCTGGAGATGTTGGATATTTAATAACTGGAATTAAAAACGCTAAAGAAATAAAAGTTGGTGATACAATAGTAGATGGTAATTATATTGGTACAGATGCTATATCGGGTTTTGAAGAGGTTAAGCCTATGGTTTTTGCAGGAATCTATCCTGTTGATAGCGATGATTATGAAGATTTACGGTCATCTATAGAAAAGCTTCAGCTGAATGATGCATCATTAGTCTTTGCTCCTGAAAGCTCATCTGCACTAGGGTTTGGTTTCAGGTGTGGTTTTTTAGGAATGCTTCATTTAGAAATAATTCAAGAAAGGCTTGATAGAGAGTTCAATATGGCTGTAATAACTACCGTTCCGAATGTTTCATATCACGCTTATACCAAGAAACAGTCTGATGAAAGGATTATAGTCAACACTCCTTCCGATTTGCCTGAGCCGTCTTTTTTAGACAGGGTTGAGGAACCATATATTAAGGCCTCTATAATTACAAAATCAGATTTTGTAGGTCCTGTTATGAATCTTTGTATTGAAAAAAGAGGTGAAATAACAAACCAGACATACCTAACAACTGAAAGAGTAGAGCTTTCTTTTGACATGCCTTTGGCAGAAATTGTTTTTGACTTTTATGACCGTCTTAAATCAATTTCAAAGGGATATGCTTCTTTTGACTACAGTCCTTTAGGTTTTAAAACATCTAAATTAATTAGACTAGATCTGCTTTTAAACGGAAACCCTGTTGATGCTCTCTCTGCGCTAATTCATTTTGACAACGCATACAGAATGGGCAAAAAAATATGTGAAAAGCTTAAGGAGTTAATTCCAAGACAACAATTTGACATCCCTGTTCAAGCGGCAATTGGCTCTAAAATTATAGCCAGAGAAACCATTAAGGCTGTTAGAAAAGATGTTACTGCTAAATGTTATGGCGGAGATATAACCAGAAAAAGAAAGCTTTTAGAAAACCAAAAGAAAGGAAAAAAGAAAATGAGGCAGATTGGAAATGTTGAAATTCCTCAACAGGCTTTTATGGCTGTGTTAAAATTAAATGATTAATTATTGGCGTAATTTTTGGTACATTATATCTATGAGAAGATTTTTTTTAATTCTGTTTGCTTTATCTGTGTTGATTTCTTGTAGCGATGAAAATGATTGTTGTCCAAATGAGCCAGCTGATGAAAATGTTGCTATCCCGCTTTCAGTTTATGAAAAGGTTTATGGTGTGACTTCTCAAATTTATATTCAAGGAAATTATGTTTATATAAACACGAATGGAGTCCCTGACCACAAAAGCCCTTACTTCCCTTTAGATCATGTTTTGTACGAGGCATATGACGGTTCAAACCCTTTTGTAAACAATTGGAACAAAAACCCTAATGGTATTACAACTCTTAACTTAAGGTTTAAAATTCCTATTAGACCTACAAAAGCTTCATCTTCAACGCCTACGTCTATGGGGCCAATTGGAGTGTCTTTGAATGGTGTCCCTTTTTATAATCAGTACGCTGGTATGAACCAGCCTTTAACTAGAGAAATTAATTCTTTTGATCAAGGTAATGGACATCCTGCTCCTATTGCTCCTGGGCAAGAAAATGGTGTTGATGGAAGATATCATTATCATATGGAACCAATATTGACAACAAAAGCAAAAGGGAGAAACGTGATTATTGGCTTTCTTTTAGACGGCTTCCCTGTTTATGGGCCAGAAGAGAATGGGAATATTATTCAAAGCTCTGATCTTGATAATTATCACGGTCACTCACACAGCACTTCTGATTTTCCTAGCGGTATCTATCACTATCATTTGACTGCAGACGATCCTTATTTAAATGGCAGTGGTTATTATGGAATCCCCGGCACAGTTAGTCAATAGGCTTTTATTGATTGTTTTCGTTTTTTTTATTGGGTGTAATCCCAATAATCGGCTGGTTGTTCACGAAGAATCTAAAGATTTTGATGGTTTTAGCAAGCAAACAGCCTATAAAGGAGAAGTTTTTTCAGGAATTGTTTATAACACAAATGAAGATAGAGACACAATCTTAATTGGAGAATATAAAAACGGTCTTAAACATGGAGTTTGGAAAACATTTTACCCTAACGGCTCTCTAAAAGAAAGAAGGTTTTACAAAAAAGGCCTTAAGGTTGGTTTGTATGAAGGCTTTTATAATGATGGGGCAAAGAACTTTGTTTTTATGTTTAAAAATGGAGAATATAATGGGACTAACAGTTTGTGGGCAAAAGACGGACAATTAATTGAAGAGTTTAATTATAAAATGGGGCGCGAGTTTGGCTCTCAAAAAGTTTGGTATCTTGACGGAAAAATAAAGTCTAATTACATAATTAAAAACAATAGGCGCTATGGATTGCTTGGCACAAAAAACTGTACAAATGTTTCTGAAGAGGTTTTTGACATGTAGCTTTCTGTTTATACTCTCTTGTAACAGCCCTATTAATCACCTTCCATACTACAACTCTCCTGATTTTGAGCCTGTTTTTATAAAAAATAACGCTCAATTAGAAAAAACCATTACTCATAAAATTGAAGATTTTGCTTTTACCGATAACAACGGAAATAGTTTTGGCTCCAAAGATTTAAGAGGAAAAATTCATGTTGCAAACTTTATCTTTACGTCTTGCACTCATATTTGCCCAAAAATGACCACAAACATGGTGGAGGTTGAAAAGAAGTTTCAAAACAACCCAGATGTTAATTTGGTTTCATTTACAGTAACACCATGGCTCGACAGTCCTGAAGTTTTAAATAGGTATAAAAAAGAGTTTACTCTCAATTCTGAAAACTGGCATTTCCTAACGGGGGACAAAAACAAGATTTATTCTCTTGCTAGAAAATCTTATTTTGCTGAGGAAGAAATTGGTTTTACAAAAGATAGTACAGATTTTTTACATACTGAACATTTTCTTTTAGTAGACAAGAGTTTAAGGATCAGAGGAATTTACAACGGCACCTTGGGTTTAGAAATGGAACAGTTAATTGAAGACATTCTCTTTTTAAATAAATAATTTCTTTATTTTAGAATAAGTGAAAAAACTTCAAAGAACCTTAACGCTTCCCACTGCTATTGCCATAAGTGTTGGCGGAATGTTAAGTGGTATTTTTGTTTTACCTGGAATTGCTGTAGGCATTACTGGTTCTTCTATATGGTTAGCTTTTTTAGTTGCTGCCCTTTGTATTCTTCCTGCTGTTTTGTCTAAATCCGAGCTTGCAACAGCAATGCCAAAATCAGGTGGAACCTATGTTTACATTGAGAGAGCTTTTGGCCCTTTGTTTGGGACAGTTTCTGGACTTGGCTTGTGGCTTTCATTGTTGTTAAAAAGTGCTTTCTCTTTGGTTGGTTTAAGCGCTTATTTATATGTAGTTGTTCAGATTGATGAGGGTTTGTCAAAAATTGTTGCCCTAATTTCTTTGGGCTTAATATTAATTCTAAATGTGTTCGGGGTTAAAAAGGTGGGTAACACACAGCTAGCAATTGTTTCCATTAGCATAATTTCTCTTTTACTTGTAATAGCTTTTGGTTTTAATTCTTTTGATTCTGAAATGCTAAGCCCTGTGTTCTCAGATGGAAACTATGGTTTTATATCTGCCGTTGCCTTTCTTTATATTTCCTATGCTGGTGTTACAAAGGTTGCTGCTGTAGCAGGTGAAATTAAAAATCCTGAAAAAAATCTTCCACGCTCAATGTTAATTTCATTATTTCTAATTACTGCTGTTTATGTTTTAGTCGCGCTAGTTTTAGTTGGTAATGTTGAAGCGTCTGCTCTTTCAACTGATATTAGGCCGATATATACACTTTCAAAAGTTTTGGGAGGTGAAAGTTTTGGTTATGCTGCAGGTATTGTTGGTGTCATAACACTTCTTTCTATGGCAAATTCAGGTGTTTTAGCGTCTTCAAGATTTCCTTTTGCAATGGCTAGAGATAAAATGTTGCCCGGGTTTTTTGGCACAGTTAATTCTCGTTTTTTAACACCAGTAAATTCAATTATAGTAACCTGTATAATTATTGGTTTAGCTGTATTTTATCTTGATGTTGAGAAGATCGCCAAGCTTGCGAGTGCTTTTAAAGTTATGATGTTTGTTTCTGTTAATCTTGCAGTTATTGTTTTAAGAGAAACTTCTGCTCAGTGGTATAATCCTAAATATAAATCTCCTTTCTATCCTTATGTGCAGCTTTTTGGAATTGTCAGTGGTTTTGTATTGCTTTTTTACTTAGGTTTTATGCCTATAGTTTCTGTAGCCGGTATTTTTGTTCTCGGATTTTTCATTTTTCTAGCTTATGGTAAAAACACCAATAGAAAAGGTGTGTTTTCTAATTATGGGTTTTTATCCTTCCTTTTTAAAGGAAGTTCATCTGGTCAAGATCTAGCTGACAACAAACAAAGCACAAGCTCTATAGAAGACATTAGCAACACAAATGCTGAAATAGTTGTTCCGCTATTAGGCGATGAAACTTCTACCGAAATGCTTGTTGAGATGGCGTCATCAATTAATGACAAGTCTAAGATTAATACAATAAACTTGTTGGAAGTTCCTAATCAAACTTTTTTGGAGGCAATTGACCTTGACACTCCAGCATCTGAATCTAAAAAAAGACGCATAGAGCATCTTAAAAAATATAAAAAACTTAACATCTCCTATGAATGTATTGCCACTCATGATGTAGCAAACTCAATTGATAACATAACGGGTCAAAGCAAGTGTAAGTGGCTTGTTATGGAGTGGGACGGAAGAGAGCATTCTGGGATATTTGTCGGAAACCCAATAGGATGGCTTCTAAAAAACGTAAACTCCAACTTGGGCCTATTTAAGGACAACGGGGTAAGAAGGTTTTCAAAAGTGTTGATAGCGCTGAGACCAGGACGAAGAAATCAAGCTTTTATTGATGTAGCTGATAAGATATGTCAACATTTTGGTGCATCTCTAACTCTATTAAACATTGTTTCTGAAGGTGAAAAAGAAGGTAGCAAGCTTAAGAAAACTTCGGAGGAAATTCTTTCATCTACAAAATCAAAATCTGAGCTTAAAATTGTGAAAAGCAACGACCCTGTAGAAACAATTTCAGAGGAATCTGCAGGATATGATCTGTTAATTCTTGGAACACCTGAAAAAGATAATTGGCTTAATGTTCTTTTTGGAGTTGGTGAGGACCGGTTTGTTAAAACTGCCGCATGTTCCGTTCTCAGGCTGACTATAAGATAATTCTTTACATTTACAACAATGAATCTCTACTCTATTCAGGCTGGGAACTTTAAGCTCGACGGAGGAGCAATGTTTGGTGTTGTGCCAAAATCACTGTGGGAAAAAACAAACCCGGCAGACTCCAATAATATGATTGATATGTCCGCAAGGTGTATGCTTGTTGAAGACGGTGGCAAATTAATTCTGGTTGATACAGGAATGGGTAATAAACAGTCCGAAAAGTTTTTTAGTCACTATAAAAGATGGGGTAATTTTGACCTTGTAAAATCAATAAATGCCGCTGGTTTTGCAGTTGATGAAATAACAGATGTATTGTTAACTCATCTTCATTTCGATCATTGTGGTGGTGCTGTTTTTTGGGATAATGCTAAACAGCGATATGATGTTCAGTTTAAGAACGCCAACTATTGGTCCAATGAGAATCACTGGAATTGGGCTGCCAAGCCTAATCCCAGAGAAAAAGCTTCTTTTTTAGATGAAAACCTCCTTCCAATTAAAGAGTCTGGTCGTTTGAGTTTTCTAAAAAACACATCTAATGAATTTGTCTTTAGCGAAGAGCTTGGAATAGAGGTTTTGTGTGTAGACGGGCATACTGAAAAACAAATGATTCCAAAGGTTAAATTCAAGGGCAAAGAGTTAATTTATTGTGCAGACCTTATTCCAACTGCGGGGCATATTCCGGTTCCGTATATAATGGGCTATGACGTTAGGCCTTTATTAACTATGAAAGAAAAATCAATTTTCCTGGAAGATGCTTTTGAAAAAGAATGTTTGTTGTTTATGGAGCATGATCCTAACAATGAAATTGTTTCCCTTAAAAAAACAGAAAAAGGCATAAGATTTGACAAGTCTTTTTCATTAGAAGAACTATAATTATGATTAGAACAATATTTATTTTACTTGCATTCCAGCTTTCTTTTTCCCAAAACTATTGGCAACAACATGTTGAATATGAAATGGATATAGTTGTAGATGTATCGGACTTTACTTATGACGGAAATCAGTCAATCATATATACAAATAATTCGAACGACACCATTAAAAAGGTTTATTATCACTTGTTTTTCAATGCATTTAAACCAAACAGCCAAATGGATGTTCGCTCTAGGACAATTAGAGACCCCGACAGAAGGGTAGGAAGCAGAATTGTTGCTTTGGAAGAAAAAGACTACGGAGACATTAGTGTTTCTGCTTTAAAGCAAGATGGAAAAGATGTTTATTATGAGGTAAATGAAACTATTTTGTTGGCTAGACTAAACAAGCCTCTATTGCCAGGGAAAAAAACAAAGCTTAGTATGGTTTTTACAGCACAAGTTCCTCTTCAAATTAGAAGATCTGGAAAATTAAATAAAGAGGGGGTTGATATGACAATGACACAATGGTTTCCAAAACTTGCAGAATATGATTCTGAGGGCTGGCATCCAAACCCATACATCGGAAGAGAGTTTCATGGTGTTTGGGGGAACTACTCAGTCAATATAACAATTGATAAAGACTATGTTGTGGGTGGAACTGGTTATTTACAAAACGCTAACGAAATCGGCCATGGGTATACAGAAAAAGATCCTAAAGAAAATGGGGCTAAAAAGAATACCTGGAAATTCTATGCTCCAAACGTACATGATTTTGCGTGGGCAGCAGATCCTGATTATGTACACGATATTAAAAAATCTGAGTCTGGTGTAGATCTTCACTTTTTTTACAAACCGACTGTAAACGTTGAGGACTGGAAAAAACTTCAAGAAGACTCTGTTTTACTAATGAAATATTTTGAAGAAGCTATTGGCCCATATCCTTGGAAGCAATATTCAATTATTCAAGGGGGAGATGGGGGAATGGAGTATGCTATGTGCACAATGATTACTGGCGAACGTTCTTATCCAAGCCTGCTCGGGGTTACTGCTCACGAAATGGCGCATGCATGGTTCCAACACCTAATGGCTACAAACGAGTCAAAACATGCTTGGATGGATGAAGGTTTTACTGAATATATAACTTCGCTTTCTGAAAACTATGTAAACAACAAAAACCCTGAGTTTCCCCACAAAAGCAGCTATGACAGGTATTATCTTTTAGCTAAATCTGGTTTTGAACAGGCGCAAACCATTCACTCGGATAGATATGACTACAATTTTGCCTATGGCGCATCGGCATATAGCAAAGGGTCTGTTTTCCTTTCACAACTCGGTTATATAATTGGTAAAGAAAACTTAAACAAAACGATAAGAAGGTATTATGAAGAATTTAAGTTTAAACACCCAACACCAAATGATTTTAAAAGGATTGCAGAGAAGGTTTCTGATCTTGAACTTGAATGGTATTTAAATGAATGGACAAGAACACCTCACAAAATAGATTATGGAATTGATATCTCATCATTAGAAGATGAGCGCGTGATAACCCTTAAAAGAAAAGCAAGAATTCCAATGCCAATTGAAGTTGTTGTTTGTTTTGAAGACGGCTCGTCTGACATGTACTACATTCCAAACGACTTATTACACGGTTATAAAACCTTTAAAAATGAAATTTATTTAATGGAGCCATGGAGTTGGGCTTCAACAGAATATGAGTTTGAAGTTCAAGGAAATAAAAAGGTGAGTAAAGTTGAAATTGATCCTTCAAAAAGAATTGCTGATATAAATCAAATGGATAATTCTGTTGAAATAAACTAATGGCCCAATACCTTAAAAACAAGAACAAAATTGATCTTATTTTCGAAAAGGGCTCTACAATAAAAGGTCAAGGACTTTTACTAAAGATCTATGATTTTGAAGATGGCCTTGTAGAGTTTGGTGTAAGTGTGTCGAAAAAACTTTATCCCTCTGCAGTGAAAAGAAACCTTATCAAAAGAAGAATTAGAGAGCAGGTAAAAGGCTTAGGTTTTACTGACTGTGTTTCAAAGGGGTTTTCCTTTTTTATAATATATACGTCCAAAGAAATTCTATCATCAAAAGAAATAAAAAAACGTGTTGAAAGCCTTAGTCAAAAGTTTTGACTTTTTCTTATTTTTTTTACATTTAACCAAATACTTTTTATTATGAAAAACTTATTATTTATTTTATCAGCATTTTTATTTTTCTCATGTGAAGCGCCAGAAAAGGTAGAGCCTGTTAAGGTTTTATCCCCTACTGCTGCGGCAATAAAAAACTATAAAGAAACTTTTGAATGGTCAAAAGGGTTCGAGTCGTGGTCAAAAGTGCCAACGACTGAAGACTATCACATGGTTGCTCCTTTAATTGGTTTAGAAGCCACTGGGGCAGCAGAGATTGAAGAAATTATTTTTGGATTTGTTAATGAGACAGAGCTTAAACAGGAGCTAGTAGACATTGTTGAGCTTGGCTCGTACATAACTTGTTTTCTTAAACTTACAACCAAGACGGGCGAAACCTTTGATGGTGTTGAGGTGTTTCAGGTTGATGAAGAAGGCAGGGTTGATAAAATCTGGGCTCTATAGTAGCATAGATTGGGTTTAAGTTGACAAGCTTGATTACAAAAAAACCCCGAATAATCGGGGTTTTTATTTTTCATAAAAATTTAGTTTACCATTGTTTAACCAAAACCCTCATAGTCTTTGTGACGGGTCCAGTTGATGAATAATCAATATCTTTCTCCATTCTTTCCTTTTCCTTAACGTAAGCGGGGTTTTCTGCTTCAAATTTTTGTGTATTATTCCAGTTTTCTATATAATCGGCAAAGGTTTTCCAGCCTGTAACTGCCCAGTGTGATGCATCATTGCTTGGGCCACCAACACTAATGCCACCTGCTGCAAATGATCTAAAATCTTGTGGGTATTTCTCATTAAGCTGTTTTGACATATCCATCCATTTATTGATTGGCTCCCAATCTCCTTCAAAAGTTATCACAAGCTGAAAAGGCATTGTTTCTCCAAAATTAAAATTTCTCCAACCTTGTCCTGAAAAAACATTATCAGCAAAATTGTTGATTTTAGATGAAAACAATTGCCAAGCAGTGTCCTGAAATTCTGGAACATAAAGGTTGGCCATAGCCTCTGCTTCTCCGCTGAAAATTACTTCATGAGTAAAGTCTAGATCGGCTGCCGTAAACATAATCGAGTATAAACTAACTGTTACGCCCTCAACTTTGTTGTTTGTAAAATAATCGTCCATAATTTTTACTACTGACTCTTCGTTTTCTGGCGCAACTTTAATTCCGTATGACGACCAGATTTGTGAAAAAGAAAAAGAGACCCAAAAAATTAATATAAAACTTAAGAATTTTTTCATGTTTTTTTATTTAAAATTAAGGCGCAAAGATATTCTTTTTGTTTAGAATCGTTCTAAACAAAGTTGTTTTTTTATTTGTTTTTTACATACTTTTCAAGCCATTGGTCTTGCTCCCAAAGAACATGATAAATGCTTTCTTTTGATGCATAGCCGTGACTTTCCTTTGGTAACATTACTAATCGAACAGTGGCTCCTAAGCCTTTTAATGCGTTGAAGTATCTTTCGCTCTGCATGGGGTATGTTCCTGAGTTATTATCATCTTCCCCGTGAATCAATAATAGCGGGGTTTTCATTTTCTCAGCATGCATAAAAGGAGACATTGTATAATAAACATTCGGTGCCTCCCAATAACTTCTTTGTTCGCTTTGAAAACCAAAAGGTGTTAAAGTTCTATTGTATGCACCGCTTCTTGCAATTCCAGCTGCATACAAATTACTATGAGATAAGAGGTTTGCAACCATAAAGGCTCCGTAGCTGTGGCCTCCTACTGCAACTTTTGTTCTATCTATGTAGCCCATTTTATCAACGGCGTCAATAGCCGCTTTGCCATTTGCAACTAGCTGTTTTCTAAAGCTGTCATTAGGCTCTTCCTCTCCTTCTCCAATAATAGGAAAGGAGGCGTCGTCTAAAACAACATATCCTTTTGTTACCCAATAAACCATTGAACCATAATAGGGTGATGTAAATCTATTTGGGTTTTTGTTGTTTTGCGAAGCGCTGTTTCGGTCTTTAAATTCTCTTGGGTAAGCCCACAAAATCATTGGTGCTTTTTCTTTTTTTTCTTCGTCATAATTTACGGGCAAATAAAGAATTCCTGAAAGCTCCAATCCATCGTCTCTTTTGTAGGTTATTACTTCTTTTTTAACGGCTTGTAGCTCTTTGAAAGGGTTTTCAAAGTGTGTTATTTTGGACAATTTTTTACCGTTTGTTTTTTTAGAGTAATAGTTTGGGTATTCCGTTGCAGACTCTATTCTCACTATTAGTTCGTTGGTAGAGGGGTTATAGTCTTGAATAGCCTCTACTTTGTCAGTGTATTTTGACTGATAAACTCTGGATTTATTAAGGGTTGTAATATTTAATTTATCAATAAAAGGGAACTGTCCTTCTTCGCTGAACCCTGCTCCTCTCAAATACGCGTTTCCTTTGTGAAGCATCAAGACATTTTTGTTAAATGCGTTTCTGGCTTTTAAAAAACTCCCCGGGTCGCTATATATATCTTGATAGTTTCTATCATAAAGAACTTTGGGTTTTGAGCTTGAGTTTGAGGGATTAAAAACATATGCTTTTCTGTTTCTTGTGTCCCACCAATAATCATAAACAATCGCTGTGTTTTCTGTTCCCCAGTCAATTCCACTAAACCTGTTTGTGGTTTTTACCAAACCTTTTCCTTCTCCACTAAAAGGTGCTTCGACCTCAAAAACTTCGTCTCGGTAGTTAGCTTCAAACGCAGGATCACCACCGTCTAAAGCTTTTACATAGATTAAGGTTGAGGGTTTGTCCGCTCTCCAACTATAGCTTCTTTTTCCTGTCCTTGTTGACATTCTTCCTTTTGGCAGCTCTTCAATTAAAGGTGTATCCAAAAGGTTTATAATCAGTTTTCCTTGCTTGTCAAATATGTCTGTCTGTGAGGGAAATCTTCCGTATGTTACTAAGTATGAGAATGGTTTTTTTATTTGTGAAACCATTACATAATTCCCGTCTGGTGAGAAAGAAATTGTTCTATACATTGCGTCATCAAGCCATTTTTCTTTGCTGCCATTTAGAGACACTTTGTGTATGGAAGATGTTGCAAGCTGTTCAAAATTATGCTCGTCTGATTTGTTTTTTAAAAGGTCTTGGTATGTTCTGTTTTGCGCTTTTGCTCCATAATTGTTTGAAATTGTTGGTCCGTCGGGAACTATGGAGTTGGTATCGATTAAGGGTTTTTTGTTTTTTGAAAGTGTTTTAACCAGCATTGACTGACTGTCAGCTTGCCAGGTAATCACACCACCTATGTTTGCGTTTAATATTGCTTCTGTCAATTTAACCACACTTGCTTTTTCAAGATCTAAAACCCAAAGCTCTACTCCTTTTTCTGTTGTGTTGGTTAATGCAATTTTGGTTTCGTCTGGTGACCATGCAAAGTTCGTTAGTTTTGGATTGTCTGGCAGACCTGATACTTGTTCAACCGATCCGTTTTTGTTCTTTAAATTTTTAATTTTTACATTATTATAAAATGTAGCTCTACTTCCAATATTTGTTTTTGGATTAATTCTTAACCCCCCTAATCTTAACTCTTTTTCAGACAAATCTGAAATAGACTTATAGTTGTCTCTATATAGGAAAACCATATAGTTTTTATCATCATCATATTGGACAGATGGAGGTCTTTCAAACTCAACTAAATCTAAAATTTCTTTAGATGGTTTTTGATATTTTATGTTTTCTTGTGCATTTATTGAGAATGCAATTAAAAAGATTGCTAGGGCGTAAATTTTTTTCATACTTAAATCTAATAAAAGTTTGAAACTTTTTCATTCATCTTATTTTCATTAAATTCAATGTGGTTTTAAAATGAAAATCCATTCAATACGTTTTTTTATACTTACCCTTTGCTTTATGGCTTTAGGCTTGAACGCCCAAGATGAAAAAAAGCCTTTAAAAGTAATATCTTATAATATTTGGAATGGTTTTGATTTTAGAAAAGACGTAGAGCGTAAAAATAATGTGATTGACTGGTTTGTTGACCAAAAACCAGATGTTGTTGCGCTACAAGAGCTCTGTGGTTATAATGAAGAAACTTTGCTTGAGGATGCAAAAAAATGGGGGCACAAGTATGCGGTTATTCTTAAAGACAACTGCCATTCAGTAGGCTTGACGTCAATTAGCCCGATTGTTGTAAAAGAAAAATTAATTGAGGGGCTTTGGCACGGAATGTTGCATTGCGAAACCTTTGGTGTTGATTTTTTTGTTGTGCACTTTAGCCCGAGGGACCGTGATTTTAGAATGAGAGAAAGTGAAATAGTTCTTTCAAAAATTGATTCAATAGACAACAAGTCTTTTATGGTGTTGGGAGACTTCAACTCCCATTCTCCTTTTGACGGAAGCCCAGGCTTGGACAACCAAGATTTATTAAAAAATGTGAGAGCAAGTGATTTGAAAAGCAAAGATTATAATAACTTGCTTGACAAAGAATTTGATTACAGCGTAATGGCTTCTTTTATAGCATATCCTTTAATTGACGTAACGCAGCGTTTCGTTAAAACACAAGACCGGTTTACTTATCCGGCAAGGGTGCATTTAGGTAACTACAAGTCTGTTCAAGATTTTGAAAAGAGCCAACGAAGGATTGATTTTATAATGGTGAGTCGTGAATTAGCAAAAAAGTGCGTAAACTCTACAGTGTATAATGGTGAAGAAACAGGCATGCTGTCAGACCATTATCCAGTAATGGCCGAATTTAAATTAGATTAATATTAAAACAGAAAACATGATAAAAAAAATTAAAAATATAATGTCGTTTATGGATAATCTGCTTAGCAGATTTAGAAAGATTTTTGTAAACAGCATAACGGCTTTCTTTTTATTGCTGATAACAATTGGTGTTTTTTCTAGCGTATTCTCACTGTTTGAATCTGATGAGATTGAAACAAAAGATAAAATATTGTACCTGGAGCCAAAAGGAGTGGTTGTAGACAAGGCTATCACTAGAGACGATCCTTTTGAAGAGTTTGAGTTTTTTGGAAGTTCTACAAACCAGATTGAGTTAGATGATATTTTAAAAATTATTGATAGTGCGGGAGTAGACGACAACCTTAAGGCTATTTATCTTGATGTTGATGGCTTAAGGGCTTATTACACTTCTGCGTTAAAAATAGCAGATGCCTTGCACAAAGCAAGAGAAAACGGCAAAGAGATTGTTGCTTACACAAGTGGGCTTGGAACAACTGGATATCTGCTTGCTTCTCAAGCAAACGAGGTAATTTTAGAAAGAGACTCGTATGGTTCAATTCGGCCATTTGGTTTTAGTAGAATAAGGCAATATCAAAAAGATTTTTATAAAAACATTAAAATTAATGTGAATGTATATGCTGCCGGCGATTTTAAGTCAGGGCCTGAAGGGTATACAAGAAACGATATGTCTGAAACAGACAAGCTGGCGTGGTTGGAGTTTGTAACTCCGATTTGGGAAAAATATAAAAGCTTGATGGAGGCTGGAAGGAGTTTTGAAGCAGGAAAAATTCAGTACATCGGAGACAACTATCATTTGTTGGTTAGTGAAAACGGTGGGAACGACAATGAAACAGCTCTTGCAATTGGTCTTGTTGACAAGCTAATGACAAAGCAAGAAATCAGAAACTATCTGATTGAAAAATATGGAAATGAGGAGGAAGAAGAAGAAGAAGAAGAAGAAGAAGAAGAGAAAGAAGAAGAGAAAGAAGAAGAGGATGAGGCAGAAGAAAAAGAAAAGGAGTATGAGCGTCCTGAGGGAATTTCTGGAAGAGAGTATTTGTCCACTTTAAAAGCAGAAGATATTGACACTAAGAAAAGGAAGGCTCAACTGAAAAACAAAATTGCGGTTATTCATGTTGAAGGTGCAATTGTAACTGGCAATATAGGCTTCAACACTGCTGGTTCTGATGGTATTGTTAAAAACATCAATAAAGCTAGAGATGATAAAAACGTAAAGGGCATTGTGTTAAGGGTGAATAGTCCTGGCGGAGATGTTTACGCTTCTTCAATGATTACTAACGCTTTGGAGGAATTTCAGTCTACGGGAAGACCTGTAATAACCTCGATGGGAGACATAGCTGCATCTGGCGGGGTCTGGGTGACCACCACGTCTGAAGAAATTTGGGCTGAAGAAACCACATTAACGGGCTCAATTGGTGTCTACAGCGTTGTTCAAGATATTTCTCCATTAGAAAAGTGGGTAGGATTTAATAACGATGGTGTTAGCATGACAAAAGCTGGTGATATTTTTGATTTAAGCAGAGGCATGAATAAAGATCTCAACAAGCAATTCAGAGAAAACACTGAAAACATCTATAAAAATTTTGTTACTAAGGTTGCCAATAATAGAGGCTTGGACTTTTCTGAGGTGCTTAGTTTTGCTGGCGGTAGAATATGGAGGGGAGACACTGCTCTTGAATTAGGCTTGGTCGACAAACTAGGTTCTTTAGATGATGCTGTTGATTCTGTGGTGTCAATGCTTGAGCTTGAAGACTATAAAGTTGTTTCTTACAACACTGAAGTAGAGTTTGATGATTATTTAAGCTCGCTTGAAGACCTGCTTCCAATAGAAATACAAGGCTTTTTAAAAGAATTTAATGGTTTAAAAAGGATGTTTCTGTCTAAAAAAGACAGATATGTAATTGCTTATTGTTTTGATTGTGGTTTTGAAAGCTTTGAATAATTTTTTTTAAAATTCTAGGTGTCTTTGTTGAGTATCAAGAACGCGAATGCGTACCAACCGACACGCTCGTTGCACGGTGGTTTAGAATGTTGGTAGCTTAAGCGATCTGAGCTTGAAAAAGAGTACTATTTATACAGGGTATATGATTACTGTGAAGAAAATAACAGCGGCGGGCTTTACGTTAAAAAAGGGTTGATAGGTTCAAGTTTTGATTTAACCCCTAATGAATATAGGGCTGATATTAAATAAGTTGTTAGTTTCTCTTGATGAGGACAAGGTTTGTTGCTTTTTCTCTTTTCTTTAACATATTTTTATCATAAAAGCTTTTAACAGTGTTTGTCTCTTCTTTGGTTGGTCCCCCTCCGTTAAAATTATGTAGCTCTTTGTTTTCTTTTAAGTTTTTTATAGGAGATAAATTATCAAACCAGTCGAAAAACTCGTTTGAAAATTCTCTTGTATTTGGTTCAGCATTTCCAAATTTATATTCATGAATTTTTCCTGTTTTTAGTTCTTCTTTTGGATATTGAAAATCATAATCAATATCTCTAATTTTTTTGTTTTTATAGTTTTCTGCTAGAAATAAACTAATTATTTTTCCATTATTAAGTTCAAAAAAACACCAAAAAAACCTGTTGTCATACGGATCCTCAGTTTCCTCTGATTCCATCATACATCCGTAGTTTTTATATTTAACAACTTTTAGTTTCATTTCTTATAAATACATTGCTGTATGTGGAATTCCATCTTCCATATATTCTTCCCCTTTCGCCACAAACCCATGTGATGCATAAAAGTCTTTTAAATACGATTGTGCTGAAATTTTGATTGGTGATTGTTTTTTTGCTTTTAACTCTTCTAAAGATTTATCAACTAAAAGATGGCCATATCCTTCTCCTCTGTGTTTCTTTTTAACTACAGCTCTTCCAAATGATGCTTCTTTAAAATAAGTGTTTTCAACAAACACTCTGGTGTACCCCACCAACTCATCTTCAACATAAAGCATAACATGTTCCGCTAGCTCATCTTTTCCGTCAACATCTTGGTATGCGCAGTTTTGTTCTACAATAAAAACCTCTGATCTTAAGCTGAAAATATCGTTAATTTCTTTGTTTGAAAGTTTGTTCCACGGCTTTACTTCAAGTTTCATAAGCCTAAGATTATTTATCTATTTTGTCAACTCTTCTTTCGTGTCTTCCTCCTTCAAAATCGGTTTCAAGGAAAGTATTTACAATTTCAATTGCTTCTTCTGTTGTTAGAAATCTTGCTGGTAAGCTTAGTACATTAGCGTTGTTGTGTTGTCGAGATAAAGAAGCTATTTCCTTGTTCCAGCATAATGCAGCTCGAACCCCTTCATATTTATTAGCAACCATACTAACTCCATTTCCCGAGCCGCAAATAATAATTCCTTTTTCTTCATTTTTATTTGAAATTTCTTTTGCTAAAGGGTGAATAAAGTCTGGGTAATCTACACTCTCTCCTAAATCTTCACCAAAATTGTTTACATTATATCCTTTGCTTTCTAAAAATTCTTTTACCTCTTTTTTTAATTCTGTTCCAGCATGATCATTTGACAACAGTATGTTCATATCTCAATTTTAATTGTTAATAGTTTTTAATTAATTGTATTTAGTTTGATGCTGAGTGTTTTTGTTAAACATTATAAACAAAAATAAACTAATTATTGACATAAATCTTTCTGCGAGTTATTAAAAGCCTTACTTATTAACCGCAATCAATAACTATGTTAAACAACTAATAATCAAGTATATATTATAAACAACTGTGTGTGTAAAAACTGTTTATATCTATAAATTTTTAATTGCTGGTTTATTTATTGTACATATTAACAAGCAATCATTATTATATATATTTTAATTTATAATTATATATTATTATGGTGGAGAAAAGAATATGTTAATATCCCTTTTTTCAAATAATATAGAATTACATTTACTAAGATTTTATGCAAAGAATTAATTTAGAAATTTTAGAAAGAAAGATAACCTTTTTGTTTTTCGAAAACCCAAAAAAAACATACAACCTTAAACAAATTAAATATTTTGTTGGAGCAAAAATAGAAGAAAGAGATCTTCTAAAAATTATTCATTCTATTTCAAGAAAGAATTATATAAAAGAGCACGGTAGAGGTAAGTTTTCTTTTAATAGAAACAAACTATACAAAAAGGGTAAAATTTTAAGAAGGAAGAAAAAGATAGTTGATTTAGACTCTTCGCTTGAGTATAAACTAACAAAAAGTCAAAAATCAGGCTTATTTCCTAATGATATTGTTTATTATTTAATAGACAAAAAAGACAGGGTAAATGTAGCAAGTTTAAAACACAGAGAGCTTACCAAATATGTTGGTGTAATTAAAAAAGAAAAAGGATTAAACATTTTAAAAAACACGGGCTTAGACACAGAAATTATAGTAAAAGGCAAATGCAATGAAAACGACATGGTTACAGCCCATATAACCGATTGGAAATATAATTTACCAGAAGGTAAAATATTAAAAATTATAGGAAACAAACAAGACACTAACACTCAAATACACGCAATACTTGAAGAGTATAATTTACCTTATTACTTTTCAAAAAGCATAGAAAAAGAGGCAAGTAAAATATCAAAAGAAATAGTAAAAGAAAAAAACAGAAAAGATCTTAGAGATATATTAACCTTTACTATTGATCCTGCTGATGCAAAAGACTTTGATGATGCGTTGTCTTTTAAAAAATTAAAAAACAACAACTTTGAAATAGGTATTCATATTGCCGATGTTACTCACTATGTAAAAGAAAACACATTGCTTGATAAAGAAGCAAAAAGTAGAGCAACAAGCGTTTATCTTTCTGATAGGGTTGTGCCAATGCTTCCAGAAACTTTATCAAACGACCTTTGTTCTTTAAACCCAAATGAAGATAAAAACGTTTTTTCAGTTCTTGTAGAAATTGATTCAAAAAACAACATTATCAGGTCTGAGTTTACCAAAAGCCTAATAAAATCAAACGAAAGAATGTCATATGGAGAAGCGCAATTTGTTTTAAAAAACAACAAAGAGAGGCTTCCCCCAGAAGTTACTATTACCGGAAAAAGCAGGAAATTAAGTAAAGAAATATGTGAAGCTCTACTCACCCTTAACTCTATTGCAATAAACCTTAAACAAAAAAGAAAAAAGAAAGGATCGGTTTTTTTTAATAAAGAAGAGGTAAGGTTTGTGGTTGATAAAAAAGGTGAGCCGATAGACTACAGCATTAAAGTTCAAAAGGAAGCAAACCACCTTATTGAAGAATTTATGTTGCTTGCCAACGTTCTTGTAGCAAAAAAAATAAAAGAAAAAAACAGAACAGCTGTTTTTAGAATACACGATTATCCAGACGAAGAAAAAATATTAGAATTAGAGAGGTTTGCTAGAAACCTGGGTTATAGCGTGAGAATTTCAAACGTTAAAGACATCAACACAGCTTTAAACACACTGCTAAAAGCCGTTGAAAACAAACCAGAAAAAAACGTTATAGATATGATGGTGATAAGATCTATGAGCAAAGCTAAATACAGCACAAATAACATTGGGCATTTTGGGTTGGGTTTTAATGATTATACACACTTTACTTCACCAATCAGAAGATACCCAGACGTTATGGTTCATCGCCTGCTTGAGAAAGTGTTATTGGAAAAACCACCCAAGAAAGAAGATATTGAAAGCACGTGTTTACATTGTAGCAAAATGGAGGAACTAGCAACCAAAGCAGAAAGAGCGTCCATTAAGTTTATGCAAGTAAAGTATATGTCCAAAAGAATCAACGAAAAATTTGAAGCCGTAGTTTCTGGAGTTAACGAAAGAGGGCTTTTTGTTGAAATTAAATCTAATAAATGTGAAGGTCTAGTAAGAATGAAAGATATTCCTAACGACTATTTTATCTATGACCACAAAAACACCTGTGTTGTTGGTCAGCACACTCTTGAAGAATATTCCTTGGGCGATGAGGTTTTTATTAAAGTAATTGGCACAGACATTGATAAAAAACATATAGACTTCAAAATATTAGAAAAAAAGTGATGCTACACTATTCAAAATATCTCAATCCCAAATCAAAATTATGGGTAACTTTTGTACACGGAGCTGGAGGAAGCTCGTCAATTTGGTTCAAACAGTTAAGAGAGTTCACCAAGCACTTTAATGTTTTAATGGTTGACCTTAGAGGGCACGGTAAATCAAAATCAAAACTTTTCAACCCTTTTAATAAAAAATATACATTCAGCTCTCTCGCGCAAGACATCGTTGAAGTATTAGATAAAGAAAAAATTAAATCCTCTCATTTCGTCGGAATTTCATTAGGCACAATTCTTATTAGACAAATTGCAGAGACATATCCTATGCGTATAAAAAGCATGGTAATGGCGGGAGCAATAATGAAACTCAACATTAGGTCGCAGGCTTTAATGAAACTAGGAAATGCTTTTAAATCATTCTTTCCTTATATGTGGATATATAGACTATTTGCTTATATAATCATGCCAAAAAAAAACCACCTAGAATCAAGGCTCTTGTTTGTTAGAGAGGCAAAAAAACTTTACAAAAAAGAATTCATGCGCTGGTATAAGCTAACCGCAGACTTAAACCCATTGCTTAGACTGTTCAGACAGGTTGAAATTAAAATACCAACGCTCTATTTAATGGGTAGTGAAGATTATATGTTTTTACCAAGCGTTAAAAAAATATCAAAAACACACAAACAAGCTAAGCTTTTAATTATAAAAAACTCAGGCCACGTCGTAAACGTTGATCAACCAGTTGAGTTTAACAACAGGGCTATATCTTTTATTAGAAGTCTTTAAATAGTTGTGATAAAAGAGTATTTTTATTGTTCTATAAACAACAATGGCTAGCTACATAGACGCAGTAATATTTGGTTTTTTTCTTTCTTTTTCTTTTGGACCAATTTTTTTTATGCTGCTAGAAACCAGTATCACAAGAGGAATAAAACAGGCGGTTTTTATGGATTTTGGAGTTATTGCTTCAGATCTTGTTTTTTTTTCTTTGGCATATTTTGGGGCCAGCAAAATAGCTACGGAAGAAAATCAGCCTGCACTTTTTTTGCTTGGAGGTGTAATCCTTACAGCCTTCTCAATAACATCTTTTATTAATAACGCTGTCAAAAACAAAAAAGTAAAAAAAGCAAAAGCAGTTGAAGAGACAAGGCTTTTAAAATATGTTGTTAAAGGTTTTTTACTTAACATTATTAATGTTTCATACTTAGTTATTTGGGCGGGTGTAATTGTTTGGTTTGGACCAAAAGTTGAAATGAGTCCAGTTAAAATATGGACCTTCTTTTTTGTCTCCGTTGCCACCTATTTTGGAATAAATATTTTAAAATTCCTGCTTTCAAGCAGACTAAAATCCAAACTCACAGACAACGTTCTTTTTTATATAAGACAAGGGCTTAACATTTTGATATTAATTTTTGGAATTGTTCTTGTTTTAAAGGGGCTATAAAAAAACCCCTTAAAAAAGGGGTTGAGGCACCGAGCGGATTCGAACCGCTGTACAAGCTTTTGCAGAGCTCTGCCTAGCCACTCGGCCACAGTGCCATTAGGGTGCAAAAATATAATTTTTTACTAAAGCTAACGTTCTTTTTTAATAACAACGCTAACGTTTTGAACATCTACATCAATAGGCGGGTTAATTTTACAAACCCGAACCTCCACCCAACGAATATTTGAAGAAATAGATAAAACTTTATTTACAATTCTTTCGCACACGCTTTCTATAAGCTTTGATCTTTTTTTCATTTCGCCGAAAACAATCTCAGACACCTCGCCATAGTCAACTGTTTGGTCAAGCTCGTCATTTTTTATCGAATACCCATCTTTAAGCATTATCCAAACGTCCGTCCTATAATCCCCCCCTATTATAGCCTCCTCATCTAGACAGCCATGACAAGACCTTGTTCTAATATTTTCAACATGAATTTTATACACTTAGCAAATATAATTGTTAATGACCAAGAAGAATTTAATTAACTTTGATTTTTTATGGACAAGGGTAAAAACTTTATTGAACAAATTATTGACGAAGACTTAAGCTCGGGCTTTGACAGCTCTAAGCTTCAGTTCAGGTTCCCCCCTGAACCAAACGGGTTTTTGCACATTGGCCATGTTAAGGCGATTGTTCTAAACTTTGAGCTTGCAAAAAAATATAAAGCAAAAATAAATTTAAGGTTTGATGACACCAACCCAGAAAACGAAGACCAAGTTTATATTGACGCCATAAAAGAAGATATTTCTTGGCTTGGATATAAATGGGATAAAGAATGTTACGCTTCAGACTATTTTGACACCCTTCACGATTGGGCTGTAGATCTTATAAAAAAAAACAAAGCTTATATTGACTCGCAGACTTCAAGCGAGATTGCCTCCCAAAAAGGCACACCTACAGAGCCCGGAAAGGAAAGTCCATTTAGAAATAGACCAATTGAAGAAAGCCTGGACCTGTTTTCAAAAATGAAAAAAGGAGACCATGAACCAGGCAAACACGTTTTAAGAGCCAAAATAAGCATGACTTCGTCAAATATGTTAATGCGTGACCCAGTAATTTATAGGGTTGTAGACAGCCATCACCCAAGAACAAAAGATAAATGGAAGGTTTATCCAATGTACGATTGGACTCATGGTGAATCTGACTATATCGAACAAGTATCACACTCTTTATGCACGCTAGAATTTAAGCCCCACAGGGATCTATACGACTGGTTTTTAGACCTCGTTGTTGACCCAGAAAAAACCAGACCAAAACAAAGAGAATTTGCAAGACTCAACCTTAGCCACACAATCACATCAAAAAGAAAACTATTGTCATTGGTTGAAAAAAGTTTTGTTTCAGGGTGGGACGACCCAAGAATGCCAACAATATCAGGCCTCAGAAGAAGAGGGTATACACCAGAAGCATTAAAAAAGTTTGTTACAGCAGCAGGCGTAGCTAAAAGAGAAAATATTATTGAAATGTCTCTTTTGGAGTTCTGTGCAAGAGAGGATTTAAACAAAAAATGCAATAGGTTGATGGTCGTACAAGCGCCATTAAAAATTACTATTTTAAATTATCCAGAGGATCAGGTTGAGGAGCTTCCTCTGGTCAATAATCCAGAAAATGACGACTCAGGACAAAGAATGGTGACCTTTTCTAAGCAGGTCTATATTGAACGAACAGACTTTTTAGAGGACCCGCCAAAAAAATATTTTAGACTTTCGCCAGGAAATGAAGTCAGGCTAAAAGGAGCGTATATAATAAAAGCTGAAAAAGCAATAAAAGATTCAAACGGAAACATAATTGAAATTATGTGCACCTATGATCCAAAATCAAAGAGCGGGTCAGGCTCCGCTGAAAGCCAAAGAAAGGTTAAAGGGACTTTGCATTGGGTTTCTTGCGCATCAAACACGCCCGTCGAAATTAGAGAATATGACAGGCTGTTTGAACACCCCTCACCTGGAGACTTCTCTGTAGAAGATCTTTCTAAAGCAATAAACAAAGACTCTATAACTGTTTTTCATGGTTTTGGCGAAAAGGAGCTTTCAAAATCTAAAGTTTCAGAATCTTTTCAGTTTCAACGAAAAGGATATTACATAAAAGACATAGATTCAACACCAGAAAAACACATTTTTAATAAAACGGTTTCGCTTCGGGACAACTGGAAAAACAAATAGAAATAAAACACACACCGCTTGTTAAGTCCAGCACGTTTCTTAATTTAGAGAAAAACAAGAATTTATGAATGCCACATACATAAACTTAAGAGAGGATAAAAGTTTTCACACAATCATTTTAATGAAGAAAATAAAAGAATTTACATATGTTGCCGCGCTGGGATATGCTGGTGGGGGTGTTTATGAAGAGTTTTTCGGAAAGCTAAAATATGATCAAGTAACCACCGACCCAGACGTAGCGTCTGTTGGAATTGTTGGTTTTTGGACAGACTCTTTGGGGTCGGATGAGTGGCAAGAAAAAATCAATGATGTTTTAGTAAATGAAGAATCTGAAATATTTGAAGCTCAAGTCGAGGATTTGTATGATTTTATGGAACCTAGTGACGCAAGCGTGCAGTTGATGATGGCTGAGGAAATCAAAAAATTTATTTACGTTTGGTATGACGAAGAAACCGACACAGAATATGAGACACCTGTTCTAAAAGATATTGATTTCTCCGAGCTATTAGAAAACAATGAAACTGGTTCTGGACCTATTTACACTAACGAAGATTGGGAATATGGCTTTATGGAAATTACAACAACAAGCATATGGCGCCTGTCACATCACTTCCCATCAATGATTGACGATTATTTATAGAACAAACCTTTATCCTATCGGAGCCGTTGAGGCGGACCAAACATAAACACCTTCACAATAAAGAAAAGACATATATATTTGAGAATAATCATCTATCTCGATGTCTTCATTTTCCTTAGCCCTTTTTAAATCCTCGGCAAAATCCTTTTTAATTTTATTCACCTCCTCTTCAGAAACAATTCCACCTAACATATTCCAATCACCATATTCCACAGACCCAATTTCCTCCATTTTTTCAAAAGCACCACCCTTTAGGTCTTCAGCCTCGATATTAAAAACAACAATGTTATAGTCGCTGTATTCAATAGACTCTGCTTTATCTCCCATTATTTCTCCCAAAAAAACCATGTCAATATTGCTTATGATTTTATTTATGTCTTGTGTATTATCACCATCCTTTTTTTCTTCTTTCTTTGTTGTGTCTCCGCTTATTCTCTCAAAGTGCTTTTTAATATCTTCTTCTTTAGGACCAAATGATTCTTGAGTTTGGTCAAACCATGTGTAGCCATCAAATTCATTATCATAAGACGTAACATCTATAAGATTGTCTTCTGTCTTATAGTATAATGTTATGTCAGTTCCATGCGTTGTTGTGTTTATCAGCTCACCCTCAGAGTAATTATAATCTTCATCTCTTGATCCAGAATATTCGATACCTGAAATTAACTCCTTATAATCGGTCGTTTCTAGATTTATTTTTTCAGGCCTGAACTCAAACTCTAATTCAAAATCTGCAAACCCATACTCCCCACTTTCATAAGAAGCAGCTACATGAGCAAAACATCCCTTAGACAGGCCATCATGAGAAGAATCCAAGTGTGTATCATGAATTTTGGAGCCAAAATTTAAAGTAAACTCTTCTTCCTGTTTGTCTTCAACTTCAATCTTTATGTCAATAGAAGACTCATTAAGACCGTACTCGCTTTCCCCAAAATCGTACCAGTTATCCCTACAATACTCACCCCAACTCTCATCAAAATTATTTAAAGACTTACTAATGTGTTCCGCCATTTCATCTAAATCGAGCTCTCCGTAAACATATTCAAGGGTATCAGCCCCTTCTGATCTAAACTTGATCTTATATTTATTTGCTTCAAGATTTGCTAAAGAGGTTTTAAAATTTTCTTTTAGTTTTGAATCAAAATTTGGATTTTCAATCAATCCAAGAACTTTATACCTGTCTTTTAAGTCCTCGTCTTTATAATTGTTAATTATTGTAAACACTCTCATCCTTACCCAACTAAACTTGTTGTTTCTCAGTTTTTCAATTGAATCGGTATTAATGTTGGGATTAGACAATAATCCAAGCAGTTTATATGAATAATTGTATGTTCCATCATCACTATCCATAATGTTTTTAATATCCTCAAGCTCTAAGAGCTTATTTGAAGCAGCATGTTCTAAAACACTAAAAGTCCCATAATTTAACAGCTCTAGGACTTGGTTTTTATTTAAGCTTGGATTTTTACTTAAATGATGTTTTGATCTATAACAACCATTAACTATAAAATTTTCGACATCAACATCAAGAAAATGCTCCCATAGCTCAAATAAATCCCCAAAGCCTAAATAATTTCCATATTGCCCTGCCCCAAACGAGTCGCAGTCATCTAAAAATTCTTTTTGACTTTTTTTAATTTCATCAGTTCTTCCACTATGTGGAGCAGTTTTTTCCACGTATTCTAACATAATCTCCCCAATCTTTGGGTGTTGTTTTTTATGTTTTTCTCCACATACCTTAGCGTATTGAATAAAGTATTTTTTAACACCCGAATAAGAGTTAATAGCATTATTGATTTCCATGTGCGCAAGGTCAATTTGTCCATCAGCTAAATAAGCCTTAGACAATAAATAATTAAACGTATCATTATCACCATCTAAACTTTGAGCTTTCTTGAAGGATTTTATTGCGCTCTTTGTATCATTTGAAAGCAAGTAAACTTCACCAAGACTTTCATAAGCCCATTCGTTGTTTGGTCTAATTTCAACTCCTTTTTTAAAAGCAATTATTGAGTTTGCAAAATCAGAATTATCTTTCCAGGCTCTACCTATAGTTGCCCACAAGTAATAGTCAGACTCAAAAAAAGAAAGAGCTTTATCGCACACAACCTTCAGGTTTTTAAGATCAGATTTTTTAGAATAACATTTAATTAATAGTTTGTGTGCGTCTATTTTATTTTCAGTTTTAATAAAAGTTTTTAAGTCATCAATGGCTCCATCTAGACTTAACAAAGACTTGTCTTTTTCAGAGACTTTGTCTATATCAGCATTCACATATGGTGGGTCATTAAAAATTCCGCTTAAACAAGCGGCTCTATTGAAATAAGCTTCGTGATTGTTTGAATCTAAAATTAAAGACTTATTTAAATCTGAAATCATCAGGTCTAGCTTTAACTTTCCCTTATTCTCCCCACTGTAATGATGTATTTCTGAACTACCTCTTGATAAGTATATTTTTGACAGCAAGCTTTTATCGCTTATGTTCTCAACATCTTTATCCCCTATATGTTTTACGTTTTTAGGTGAGATGTATAGACTACCTTTTTTATTTTCTTCAGACATTTTTTTACAATAATGCCACCAAAGCCCATCATTGCTTGTATAATAACCATTATCTTCTTTGTAAAAACTATTGGCCTTTTCATAATCTTCTTTGAAATGATATAATAAAGCTATATTATGAAGGATATGAGATGTGTCTTTTTGGTATATATAATAACTATCTCTTTCAATCAAACTTTCATAAGCCATTAGTGCTTTTTCATATTCTTCTAAATTAAATAGAGTATCACCCATCCAATGATATGCCCATTTGTACTTAGGATCTATATCGATTACTTTTTTAAAATCTTCAAGCGCAAGCTCATATTTTGCCATACCATAATGTGCTTTACCTAAATTATGATATGTCCACTTATCTTTATGGCCCTTGCCGTAGGAGTCGGCAGCATTTGAAAAATCATTTAATTTTAAAAAGCAATTGCCTTTCATTTTATAAGCCCAAGACGTAAAGTCTTCACTGTTTTTATTAATACTGAGATCGAATAGCTCTATAGCAGCCTCATAATGTTTTAAATTTCTCTTACACTCACCCATGTGATAATAAATATTAGCATCCTTATAGTCTGAGTTTTTTTCTTGACATAATTCAAATGAATTATAAGACTCGTAATAGTTTTCAGTATTAAAATAAGCAAACCCTAGCCTCAAAAAAGTAAAAGCATTACTGCTATCAATTTTAGACGCTTTTAAATAAGATTCGATGGAATCCCCCCACTTTTCTAGGCCATATAAAGCATCCCCCCTTGTACGATATAACCAAAAGATAGACATCTGTCCCGAGGGCTGTGTTGGGTTGTTTTTGATGCCTTCATTTAAAACCTCAATTCCCTCGTTAATTTTATTTTGCTCTATCAAAGTATCTGCAAGCCAGGAAATTGCCCAAATATTACTTGAGTTTATTTCAATAGCTTTATTAAAATATTTTTCGGAATCTTCATAATGCTTTAGTTTTAAGCAACAAAAAGCTAAATGAGCGTAATTATAAGACGAATCAGGTGTGTGAGGGATTAACAACTTATAATTTGTAACGGCATTTTCATAATCATCTAACTCTTCAAAACACGTCGCCAACCCTTTAGCTATTTGTTTTAAATCTTTTAAACTATCCTCATTTAATTTATTTTCACTAAAAACTTCATCCAAGTTTTTATTAAACTTTAATTCCATGTAATCTTTATAAACAGAAATAGCCTCCTTATACTTCTCATTTTCTATTAAACTATCAGCGTCTTTAATCAATTTTTTTTCATAGTGCCAGTCAACATAAAGATCACCTAGCTCTTCATCAGAAAACTCCATACTAAATAACGAATGAAAAGTATATTCAGAATCCCAAATATCACCCCTGCTATACAGGTCATTCATTTGGTCAGCTATTAATGTGTAAAGATCATCCTCATCAGCAGATGTTATTTCATATAACGTCCCCTTAAGAGATTCAATAATCTCTTTTTCATTTTCAATCTCAATGTCATTTACTTTTTTAAACCCTAAATCTCCGTCTTCTACCTTAATTAGCTCTTTATCATAATCTGCTAAATCTGCCGAACAAATTTTATCTACAGGCTTAGCTTTAAGAATCTTAATTAGTTCTTTGGCTGGAACATCATACTCAAATGACCCTGTGTTCCAAGCCATGGTGCACTCTAGCGTAACATCATTATGACCCACACTAAGGTCTTCATAAGCGCCTGAACCTACCACAACCTTTACCTTGATGATTTTATCTGAGCCCTCAAAAAGACTAGTGTCTAAATTTTTTAATTGAAACTCAATAGCTATTTCTTCTTTACTTTTCATAACGTTAAAATACTAAAAGGTTTGGATATTATTGAATGTTTTTTATTGCCGGAAAATGGTAGTCTGTTTGAAATTTTATATTCAAGGATACACTTCAGCTTTACTTCCATTTGGAGACGACCCTTTTTTTATCTCACAGTACCACCCATCTTTTATGTTAAAATTAAGGTCTTTACGCTTGATAAGTTTTTCATTAATTCACCTAGTCCAGTTCAACTTCTTGAGCTAATACCGTTCTTTCGTATCCGTACACCAATTTGATTTTATCATCTACAATTTGAGCATCTATAATTCTTTGAAGAGTTGTTGCTTCTTCACCCTCTCCATACGTTACGGTTACACATGTCGTTACCCAGTTTTCATAAGGCTTTGTTTTAAAAGCTATGTCTGATGAGATGGACCATAGGATTTCCCATTTGGCATTAGGATATGCTGCAAGAAATTGTTTTGCAAGCTCGCTGTGCTGTTCACTCCCATTAATAATCATTCCATTTGGAGCATGTAAAACAACATCTTCATGCTCAATGCTTGATACCGTTTCCAGATCTCTAGCGTTATATGAATCAAACCATTTTCGAATGATTTCAGTTGACTCTATGTTTCCAACGTAAACATCTACTTCGCTTCCGTTTTCAGATTCATATCCAAGCTTTTGTTTTGTGTCAGCACACCCTAAAAACAAAATCGATGTCGCTATAGCACATATAATATTTATTTTCATTTTTAACTTTTATTGATTAGTGTTTTTTTCATTTTCTTCAACTTCTTTTTCTTTTGCCGCCTTTTTCATTTGCTCGCCAATTTGATTGCTAGCGGTAAAAGAGGCCACCATGTTGTTTAACATTTCTGATCCAGCTTGTGGAGAGTTAGGCATAAGTATTAAGTTGCTATTACTTGCTGAACCAACAGACTGAAGGGTGTCGTAGTGTTGCGTAACAACAATTAGCGCAGAGGCTTCTTGAGAATTAATATCAACATTGTTCAAAACCTTTACAGAATCCTCAAGCCCTCTAGCAATCTCTCTTCTTTGGTCAGCAATACCCTGCCCTTGAAGCCTTTTGCTTTCGGCTTCTGCTTTTGCTCTTTCCACAATAAGAATTCTTTGCGCATCACCCTCAAACTGAGCAGCTACCTTTTCCCTTTCAGACGCATTAATTCTGTTCATAGACTCTTTAACCTGAGCATCTGGATCGATATCCGTTACTAGCGTTTTAATAATATCAAAACCATAGTTTTTCATAGCCTCATTTAACTCACCTTTTACAGCAATAGCTATATCATCTTTTTTCTCAAACACATCGTCAAGTATCATTTTAGGAACTTCAGCCCTAACAACATCAAAGACATAAGAAGTAATTTGGTCTTGCGGATAATCTAGTTTGTAAAAAGCATCATAAACCTTGTCTCTAATTACTTTATATTGAACAGAAACCTTGACCTTAACAAACACATCGTCTTTTGTTTTTGTTTCAACCACAACATCTAGTTGTTGTATCCTTAAGCTAAGTCTTCCTGCAACCCGATCAACAATTGGAATTTTAATTTGTAGCCCAGAATGTCGGGTGCTCACAAACTTACCAAATCTTTCAACCACAGCAGCAGATTGTTGTTTTACAATGAAAATTGTGCCAAAAAGAATCAGCACTATAAATAAAATTAAGAAAGTATAAAAGATCATTTTTTTCTTTTTAAATTACGAAATTTATAAGTATTTAATGTTCTTTTGAGGTTAATAAATATATCAGCCGAGGAACTTTTTTAAACGATGTCCGGTTTCTTCAACACCAATAAAAACCATCATTTCAATAACATCAGGCCCTTCCATTTTTCCAACTATACAAGCCCTACAAAACCCCATAACCTTTCCAAATTTAGCGCTGTTTTGTACAGCACAATCATGTAGCAGTTTTCTTATTTCTTGCCCCCCTAAGCTTTTATCTGCCCCTAGTTTTAAAACAAAAGCAGAAACAGTTTGTTTAACCTCTTCGCTGATAGTCTTTTTAATTAATCCTTCATCTGTAGCTGGCCTCTCAAACAAGTATAAAAACTTTTCTTTTAAGTTGTTGATGGTTTCCAGCCTTGGTTGAACTAGCGTTAAAAAGCTTTTCAACACATCTTTGTCAATGTCTTTGTTTTTAGGCTCGCACACTTCACAAAGCTTGTCTGTGCTTAAACCTTGAATGTGTTGAGAATTTATCCATAGTAGTTTTTGGGGATCAAACTTAGCACCAGACTTATTTATTTTTTCTAAAGTAAATTCATTTACAAGCTCATCCAGTGAAAAGATTTCTCTTTCACCTCCAGGACTCCACCCCAAAAAAACCATGTAATTAATTAGCGCTGACGGCAAATATCCAGCCTCTTTAAACCCCACATATATCTCATCTTTTGCTTTCTCTCCAAGTCTCTCTCTTCTTGGATTTACAGCGTCCTCCCATTCCAATGCATAGACAGGGAATCCCAATTTAGCACCATCTCTTTTAGAAAGCTTGCCTTTACCCGTTGGTTTTAATATTAAAGGGAGGTGTGCAAACTTAGGCTCTTGCCAATCGAATGCCCTGTATAGCAACACGTGCAGGGCCAGAGAAGGAAGCCACTCTTCACCCCTTATGACATGGGTTATTTCCATTAAATGATCATCAACAACATTTGCTAAATGGTATGTGGGCATCCCGTCTGATTTAAAAAGAATCTTATCATCAATGTCTCTAGTCCCTACTAGAATCTCTCCCCTAATAATATCATTAAAAACAACGTTTGTTTCCGAAGGTGTTTTAAAGCGAACAACATAACCCTCTTTTTGTATTCTTTCTTCAACATCTTTTTTATCCATAGACAAAGAGTTATCTAGCTTCAGTCTGTTATGAGCATTATAAATAAATTTTTTCCCCTTTTTTTCATGGTCTAGCCTGTGAAAGTCGAGCGTTTCTTTTTTATCAAAAGCATAGTATGCCCAACCTTTTTCAATTAGAACGTTTACATGTTTTTTATAAATATCTTTCCTTTCGCTTTGGTTATAAGGACCAAATTGCCCACCTGTTTTGCTAGACTCGTCAAAATCTATTCCTATCCAAGCTAATGAGTTTTCAATATGCTCTTGACTTTTTTCTACTTTACGAGCCTGATCAGTGTCTTCCACCCTTAGAACCAGTTCACCACCCGTCTTTTTTGCAAAGAGATAATTAAAGAGAGCTGTCCTTAGACCGCCTATATGCAATGGACCTGTTGGACTTGGCGCAAAACGTAACCTGTTTTTTTTTGTCATTTTTGTCTAACCTATTCGTTTTAAACCTTCATCTTTTTAGGCACCAAAGGATTAACAATAAAAAACCATAAAGGAGGAACTAGGCTAAGTAAAATTGATGCTGGATAACCATATGGAAGTTGAGGAGCCTCATCATGACAATCAAGAATTTGGTATTTTTTTGATGCTTTAAAGTGATGGTCGCTATGTCTAGTCAGTTCGTATAAAACAATTCTGCCAATATTGTGGTTTGAGTTCCAAGAATGATGAGCTTGTACCCTTTCATATCGACCAGTAGAAGTTTTAAACCTCTTCAGTCCATAATGCTCTATATAGTTAATACACTCTAAAAATAAAAATGAAATTATTCCGCTTATTAAAGCAAAGACAACAACCTTTTTTGAAAAAACAACGAGAATTAATAACAAATATGCTGGCTGTAAAAGATGGTACCAAAGCATGTCGTTTTTAATTGAAACAAACGATTTCTTTTTGTTCTTTAATAATTGCATTTGCTTTTTCCACGCATCAAAGTACTGCTTAGTTACAGATGTGATCCAAAATGAATAAACGTTTTGTTTGTATTTAGCAGTTG
>CACGNO010000008.1 GCA_902574335.1 uncultured Bacteroidota bacterium | reverse complement strand
ATTTGGCTTCTCCAAAACAACTGGGTGAAGTTTTATTTGATGACTTGAAAATTGAGTCTAATCCCAAAAAAACTAAAACCGGTCAATATTCAACTTCTGAGGAAACATTATCAAAATTATCCAAAAAGCATACAATTGTTAAAGAAATTTTAGATTGGAGATCATTACAAAAACTTATGACTACATACATCAACGCTCTTCCAAATCAAGTTGATGAAAAAACAGATAGAATACATTCTGTATTCAATCAAACCAATACTACAACGGGTAGATTAAGTAGTAATAATCCTAATCTTCAAAATATACCTATTCGTACAAAAAATGGTAGAATGATAAGAAGTGCATTCACAGCCAAAGAGGGAAATGTAATTATTTCTGCGGATTATTCACAAATTGAATTAAGAGTAATTGCATCTATGAGTGGTGATAAAAATATGATTGATGCCTTTAATAATAATGAAGATATCCACGCATCTACTGCTGCAAATGTTTTTGGAATTAATTTAAAAGAAGTTACAAAAGAGCAGCGAAGTCATGCTAAAATTGTAAATTTTGGTATTATATATGGTGTTTCAGCTTTTGGATTAAGTAATCAAACAAATTTAACAAGAGCCGAATCAAAAGTTATAATAGATAATTATTATAATAGCTATCCCTCTCTAAAAGAATTTATGACAAATCAAATAAATTACGCTAGAGAAAATGGTTTTGTTAAAACCTTAGTTGGAAGAAAAAGATTTCTAAATGATATCAATTCTAGAAATGGTATGATTAGATCTTCGGCTGAAAGAAACGCAATAAATACACCAGTTCAAGGGAGCGCCGCCGACATAATAAAACTTTCAATGATAAAAATATTTAATGATTTGAACTCCAAATTCATGAAAACAAAGCTAATTCTACAAGTTCATGATGAATTAGTTTTTGAAGCACCACAAAATGAAGTTGAACAAGCAAAAAAAATAATTATCGATAATATGGAAAATGCCTATAAACTAGAAGTTCCTCTTACTGTTGACATAGGTGTTGGTGAAAATTGGCTTGAAGCGCACTAACTATCAGTATTTATAGATGAATCATTTGCATTTTTGATTATTTATTGTAGTTTTGCTGGCCAATAAATTAATTGTTTTGGATTCAAACAGTTTTAAGACTTTATCTCTGAGGAAAGAAGATGTTGATAAAAAGTGGCTTCTTGTTGATGCTACTGATCAAAATCTTGGAAGAATGTGCTCTAATATTGCTAAAATATTAAGAGGAAAGCATAAACCATCCTTTACTCCTCATGTTGACTGTGGAGATTACATTGTAGTTATAAATGCTAAAAAAGTTAATCTAACAGGAAATAAATGGGAAAACAAAACTTATATAAGTCACTCTGGATATCCAGGTGGACAAAAGATTAAGACTGCTCAGCAAGTTTTTGATAAAAATCCAGCAGACTTAATAGAAAAAGCCGTCAAAGGCATGTTACCTAAAAATAAATTAGGGTCTGCAATTTTTAAAAATTTAAGGGTTTATGATGATGAAAATCATAATCAAAGCTCACAGAATCCAGAGATAATTAATATTAATGAATTTTAGTTGTGGAAATAATACATAAAATAGGAAGAAGAAAAACATCCGTCGCAAGAATTTACTTATCAAAGGGTAAGGATAAAATGACTATCAATGGAAAAGATTACAAAGATTATTTCCCAACGACTTCACTTCAGTATAAAATCCTACAACCATTTAAATTAACTGATAATATAGGCAAGTTTGACTTATCTGTAAATGTTTATGGTGGTGGAATTACTGGCCAAGTTGAAGCAATAAGGCTTGCGATTTCTAGAGCTCTTTCTGAAATGTCCGATGAAAATAAATCTGCATTAAAGAAAGAAGGTTTGTTAACCAGGGATCCAAGAATGGTAGAAAGAAAAAAGTTTGGGCAAAAGAAGGCAAGAAAGAAATTTCAGTTTTCTAAGAGATAAAATCCAGATTACATTTAATATCATCGCCTTGTTGAAGTTTAGTTTAGCATCTAAACAAATGTAAAAGTTTGTTGCTAAAATTTTAAGAACGTAAACTAAATAAAATGAGTAAAATTGAAATAAAAGAATTAGTAAAAGCAGGAGTTCATTTCGGTCACCTGACGAGAAAGTGGAATCCAAACATGTCGCCATACATTTATTCGGAGAAAAATGGCATTCACATCATTAATTTATACAAAACTGTTAATAAGCTTGAAGAAGCTTGTAATGCATTGGAAAAAATTGCTTCATCAGGACGAAAAATATTATTTGTTGCAACCAAAAAGCAAGCAAAAGATATCATATCAAAATCTGCATCTGAGGTTAATATGCCATATATTACTGAAAGATGGCCTGGTGGTATGTTAACAAATTTTGTTACCATTAGAAAAGCAGTTAAAAAAATGTCAGCTATAGACAGAACTAAGGAAGATGGTACATTCGAAACTCTTTCTAAAAAAGAAAAACTAAGGGTTGATAGAACAAGAGCTAAACTTGAAAAAAACTTAGGATCAATCACATCTATGACTAGATTACCAGGTGCAATTTTTGTTGTTGATATAAGAAGAGAAAATATAGCCGTAAGAGAAGCAAACAAATTAAATATTCCAATTTTTGCATTAGTAGATACTAATACAGATCCTAATCAAGTCAACTTTGGAATACCTGCCAATGATGATGCTACTAAATCTATTGAAGTTATTTTAAAACATGTTACTGAATCAGTAAAAAAAGGACTTTCAATAAGAGAAAATGAAAAAATGGAAAACGAGGCCAAAAAAGAAAAAAGTGATAATCCTTCCGAAGATAATGATTCAAATAAGAAAAATTAAAAATTATATTTATGAGTAATATTACTGCTTCAGAAGTTAATAAACTTAGAAAAGCTACAGGTGCTGGAATGATGGATTGTAAAAACGCACTTGTCGAAGCTAACGGCGATTTTGAACTAGCAATCGAAAATCTTAGAAAAAAAGGTCAAAAAGTAGCTGCTAAAAGAGCTGATAGAGATTCAAGCGAAGGTGCTGTGATTGCCATGGTCAACGATGATCAAACTAAAGGTGTAATTATTTCATTAAATTGTGAAACTGACTTTGTTGCTAAAAATGAAAGCTTTGTTGATCTAGCGAAATCATTTTGTAAAATAGCTCTAAATTGCTCAAACCTTGAAGAACTATTAAATTCTACACATGAGTCAATGACAGTTAGTGAAAAACTTATAGAACAAACAGGTGTTATTGGAGAAAAATTAGAGATAGGAGCTTTTGAATCTGTTTCATCTGAACATGTAGGCTTTTATATTCATGCAGGGAATAAAATCGCTACTCTTGCAGGATTATCTAATAAATTTGAGAATGTTTCTGATGTTTCAAAGAACGTTGCCATGCAAGTTGCTGCAATGAATCCCATAGCATTAAATGAAGATTCAGTTAGTAAAGAAGTAATCGAAAAGGAAATCGAAATTGCTAAAGAACAACTTAGAGCCGAAGGTAAGCCAGAAGCAATGTTAGATAACATAGCAAAAGGCAAATTAAAAAAATTCTTCAAAGACAATACATTAGTCAAACAAGCATATATCAAAGACAATAAATCTAGTGTTGAAAATTACATTCAGTCTGAAAATAACGAATGTGTAATTACTAACTTCAAAAGAGTAGCTTTAGTTTAATAACAACTATTAACTAATAGCCTTTTTAAATACTATGATTATATTTACATAATCATATTATATGTCATATAATAGAATTTTACTGAAGTTAAGCGGAGAAGCATTGCTTGGAGAAAGAAATCATGGTGTTGATCCTAAAAGAATACTTGCGTACAGTAAAGAAATTAAAGAAATAGTTGATGCTGGTATTGAATTAGCAATTGTTATTGGAGGTGGAAATATTTTTAGAGGAGTTTCAGGTGCAAGTAATGGAATTGATAGAGTTCAAGCTGATTATATGGGGATGTTGGCAACAGTAATAAATGGTCTTGCATTACAAAGTAGTTTGGAAGAACTAAATGTTCAAACTAGACTTCAAACCGCTGTTAAAATTGAAGCAGTTGCTGAACCATATATAAAAAGAAAAGCTGTACGACATCTTGAAAAAAAGAGAGTAGTTATTTTTAGTGCAGGCACAGGTAATCCTTTTTTTACAACAGACTCTGCAGCGGTTCTAAGAGCAATAGAAATTAATGCAGATGCTATATTAAAGGGTACAAGAGTTGATGGAATTTATAATATTGATCCTGAAAAAAATAAAGATGCAGTGAAGTTTAAGAAACTTACATATGATGAGGCAATTAATAAAAAACTTAAAATTATGGACTCCACAGCTTTTACATTAAGCCAAGAAAATAACTTACCAATTATAGTTTTTAATATGAATAAACCTGGAAACCTTAAAAAAATCATTGAAGGAAAAGATATTGGAACAATTGTAAATTAAAATGGAAGAATTAGATTTTATAATAGAAAGTTCAAATGAAATGATGGATAATTCTATAATTTATTTGGAAAAAGAATTAGTAAATATTCGTGCAGGTAAAGCTAATCCTAATATGCTTTCAACAGTAAAAGTTGAATACTATGGAGTTTTAACTCCTCTTAATCAAATTGCAAATATTAATACTCCAGACTCCCAAACGATTTCTATTCAACCTTGGGAAAAGGATAAACTTCAAGATATTGAAAAATCTATTTTAAACAGTAATTTAGGATTTAACCCAATGAATAATGGTGAATCTATTCTAATTAATATTCCCCCTCTCACTGAGGAAAGAAGAATTGAATTAGTAAAAATTGCTAAATCAGAAGTGGAAAAAGCTAAGGTTAGTATTAGAAATGCTAGAAAAGATGCAAATAATGATATTAGAAAATCAGATTTTTCTGAAGACTTAAAAAGTAATTATGAGCAAGATATTCAGGATCTAACTAACAAGTTTATCTCAAAGGTTGACAGTATTTTAGCAGTTAAAGAAAAGGAAATTTTATCACTCTGATTATGCTGAATCATACTGAAATAAAAAATATTTTAAAGAACAAGGATATTGGTAAAGATGTATACGTATGTGGCTGGGTAAAAACCTTTAGGTCTAATCGTTTTATTAATATAAATGATGGCTCATGCATTGAAGATTTACAATGTGTTATTAAACTAGATAGTTTTGATAAAAAAACTTTATCTCAGATAACTACTGGAGCTTCCTTAAATTTAAAAGGTGAAATTGTAGAAAGTCAAGGTAAGGGTCAAAATGTTGAGATTCATGTAAAAAATATTGAAATACTAGGCACAAGCCATCCAGATAATTATCCAATTCAACCAAAAAAACATTCTTTTGAATTCCTTAGAGAAAATGCACACTTAAGAGCAAGAACAAAAACTATTAGTTCCGTTTTAAGAATAAGATCTGAAATTTCATATTCAATCCATAAATTTTTCAATAAAAACAATTTCTACTATGTTCATACACCAATTATAACTGGTAGCGATGCGGAAGGGGCAGGTGAAATGTTTAAAGTAACAACTCATAATCTAAAAGAAATACCAAAGGATGAAAATAATGGCATAGATTTTTCAAAAGATTTTTTCGGAAAAGAGACTAATTTAACAGTTTCTGGACAATTGGAAGCAGAAGCTTTAGCATTAGGCATGGGTAAGGTTTATACTTTTGGGCCAACATTCAGAGCTGAAAACTCAAATACATCAAGACATCTTGCTGAATTTTGGATGATAGAGCCTGAAATGGCATTTTATGAATTAAGTGATAACATAGATTTAGCTGAATCATTCATCAAATACATTATTAAAGATGTATATGAAAAATGTAAAAAAGAAATAAATTTTTTAAGTGAAAGGCTTTTAAAAGAAGAACAAAGTCTTCCTAAGGTTGAAAGGAATGAATTAAGTTTAATTGAAAGGATAAATTTTGTTATTGAAAATAAATTTATTAGAATAAGTTATACAGATGCTTTTGATATTCTTAAGAACTGTAAGCCAAATAAAAAGGGTAGATTTAAATATCCCGTTAATGATTGGGGTATTGATTTCCAAAGTGAACATGAAAGATTTTTAGTAGAAAAACACTTTAAATGTCCTGTTGTAGTTTATGACTATCCTGCAAAAATAAAAGCATTTTACATGAGACTTAATGATGATAAGAAAACAGTTAGAGCTATGGATATTTTATTTCCTGGAATAGGTGAAATTGTTGGTGGTTCTCAAAGGGAGGAAAGATTAGATATCTTAAAAGATCGAATTAAATCTATGGATATTGATGAGAAAGAACTTTGGTGGTATTTGGATCTAAGAAAATTTGGCTCAGTTAAGCACAGTGGATTTGGACTTGGATTGGAGAGGCTTATTTTATTTATAACTGGGATGGGTAATATTAGAGATGTAATTCCGTTCCCAAGAACACCTAAAAACGCTGATTTTTAAATTTTCTCCCTGTTATTTTGTAATTTTAGATTAATTATCAAAGATGTTAAATCAAAAGTTACAATTAAAACTTTCGCAAAAATTATCTCCACAACAGATTCAATTGATGAAGTTAATTCAATTGTCAACTTTGGAGTTTGAACAAAAACTCTCAAGAGAGATCGAAGAGAATCCAGCACTCGATACTATTAATGAAAATCTTGATAATGAAAAAGATGAATTTGACATTGAGGACAACTCAGAAAGAGAGGAGTTTAATGATGATGAAATAGATATTTCTGATTATTTATCTGATGATGATATACCAGATTATAACTTAAGAACTAACAACCACAGTGAAGAAAATGAAAATGCGATTCCTTTTGCTTCGGGAACTTCATTCAATCAATTCTTAAAAAACCAATTGCATTCATTCTCTTTTAATTCTGAAGATTTAAAAATAGCTGAATTCATTGTAGGAAGTTTAGATCAATTTGGATATCTAAGAAGAGACTTGATAGATATTTCTGATGATTTAGCTTTCTCTTTAGGAATTGATGCACAAGAAGATAGAATTCAAAAAATTTTAGATAAAGTATACCTTCTAGACCCAGCAGGAGTTGGAGCTAAAAACTTACAAGAATGTCTAATTCTTCAATTAAAGAGAAAAAAAATAACAAAGAATATTTCAAATGCAATTAGAATTACAGAAAACTTATTTGATGAGTTTTCGAAAAGACACTTTGATAAAATAAAAACTAAGCTTAATATTTCTGATGAGGAACTAAAAGATTGTGTAGGTGAGATAGAAAAATTAAACCCTAAACCTGGTGGTGCATATAATGAGAATACAAAAATTAATTCTTCAATTGTACCAGATTTTACTATTGAAATAGTTGATGGTGAAATTAAACTTAAATTAAATTCAAGAAATGCTCCTGATTTATATGTATCTCAAGAATACAAGAATATGCTTTCAGGATATTCAGAATCTAAAGAAAAGACTAAAAGTCAAAAGGATGCGGTTCTATTTATAAAACAAAAACTAGATTCCGCAAAATGGTTTATAGAAGCCATAAAACAAAGAAATCAAACTCTAATCATGACAATGTCCGCCATAGTAAATTTTCAAAAAGAATATTTTTTAAGTGGAGATGAGAAAAAAATTAGACCTATGATTTTAAAAGACATTGCTGAAGAAATTACAATGGATATATCAACTATTTCAAGAGTTGCTAATAGCAAATATGTTGATACACCATATGGAATCAAATTAATAAAGTCATTTTTTTCTGAGGGGATAAAGAATTCTAAGGGTGAAGATATCTCTACAATTGAGGTTAAAAAAACTTTAGAAAATATTATTGAAAATGAAGACAAGAAAAAGCCATTAACTGATGATCTGTTAACAAAATTATTAAACAAAAAAGGTTATCCAATTGCAAGAAGAACCGTTGCAAAATATCGTGAAATGATTGGTGCTCCAGTTGCTAGACTAAGGAGAAAATTATAATGACAACTCTTTCGATTATAATTGTCAATTATAAATCTTGGGAGCATTTAAGCATATGCTTAGATAGTATTCAAAATCAAAAAAAAATAAATCCAGAAATAATTGTATTAGATAATAATTCTAATGATAGCAAAATTGATAATTATAAATCAAAATATAACCGTGTTAAATGGATAGAAAACCCAAAAAATTATGGGTTTTCAAGAGCATGTAATATAGGTGCTTCGAATGCAACAGGTAAATGGCTTTTATTCTTAAACCCCGATACTAAAATTCCAAATAATTGTCTTGATGTATTATTGAACAGAGTTAAAAATATTAACAATACTATTTTTAGTATTAAGCAACTTGATAATAAAAATAAAAACACAAATGCATATGGTATATTTCTAAACTTATATTCAATTAATGGAATTCTTAGATTTATATACAGACTTATTTTTGGTATTTCAAAAAATAAAATAAATCAAAAAACTTCATTTTCTCCTGACTGGATATCTGGCTCTTTTCTATTGTTAAGGCAAAGTGATTATATTAAAATTGGTGGTTGGGATGAAGACTATTGGATGTATTATGAAGATATGGATATTTGCAAAAGAGCTAGAAGTTTTAAAATTCATACATTATTTTTTAATGATCTTTATTGTTATCATTATCATGGTAAGTCCTCAAGAAAAGATTTTCAAACCAAAATTAATTCTAAAGCTGAGGTAATTAAATCTTCTTTAATTTATATCAATAAACACTTTGATGGTTTATATGCTAGACTACTTTGTTTTATTATTTTTAGTTCAAAGATTATTGAACTCATTACTCTATCTTTTTTCTTAAAAGAGAAACGTAGTTTATTAAAAAAAATATTGAAATTTTAATTATTTATTTCAGTGTAAAATAATTCTAATCTAAATCTTTTGTCATTGTTAGCTGGTTCAGGACTTGGGCCATACAATACAGTACCTAGAGGGTTAACAACAGTTGATATTGGTATATACTCTAACTCATTATTATTTTTTAAATCTGTATTTATGGCATTAGTTATATCAGAAGAGACAACTAAACCTAACTTCTTACTTAGAGAATCATTTCTAATTATATTTTTTACGTGCTCTGAAATTCTAATTTTATATTTGATTCCTTTTCTGTCCTCATCAATTTCAATTATTCCACCATGTACAGCTTTTTGATCTTTTGGCTTTTGCCCTTGGGATTGATCAATAAAATAATCAATGACTGGTGCCTTACTCTCAATATCATAAAGATAAAGCCTAGATGGCTCAATGATTCCTCCATTGATATCAATAGTTTCTTTGTCTACATACATAGTTAAATTTGCTTCATTGATTAGCCATCCGTTTGATTTTATTTGTTCTAAAACATCATTTCCATTACTGTCTTTGAATAAATCTATTTCCATCATTATGCCCTCACCTCCTTTTAAATATACTCTTTTAAGATCCTCAGAACTACTGGATAAAGCATCTTGTATTTGAGATGAATATGGGTCATCTTTAAATATATTTATTTGGTTACCTGTAAGGTTTAATTTGAATATTTTTTCGTTTCTGTCAATTGTATCGTCAGTTGTGTCATCTGGCGTGTCATTTTTATTATATTCATCATATTCGTAAACTATATTAATTGCAGCTTGTGAATAATCCAAAATTAACATTAGAGGTTCAGAAAAATCATAAGCACTTAAAAATATACCCTTGAAATATAAACTAAAATTATCTTGATTAACGAGATCAATATTACCTTCCATATCAATAATTTTTGATTGCATATAATCAATATCAATCGGTATTCTCAATCTTGGGGTTAACCTTTCTTTAACTTCTGTTGATTCATCAATATCATCAGTTTCAGGATCGTCCTCTTTATATATAACGACTTCATTGGTATTTATCTCTGCTTCTCCATCATATAATACTTTACCCTTAAAATTCTCAATAATATTATCATCGGAATAATATTTTAAGAAAGTTTCAAAATTATTTGATGGATCGTATGTACTTAAATAATAATCTAATTCTTGAACTTTTATTTTAAAAGATGTATCCTTATTGCCAATTAAAGAATCAATGTCATAAACTGTTGCTCCTTGATTAGGGTTAATTGTATCAGTATCAACATTATCTAGGATCCCATCGTCATCGGTATCTGGATTTAAAGGATCTGTACCATTAGACCTTTCAAGCACATCGGCTAGCCCATCTCCATCACTATCGCTATAAATATCAAACGGATCTACATCATAAGCATCAATAACTCCATCACCATCACTATCAAACGTATTATTGAAAAAAGGTATATCTAAATAAGCGTCTATTACTTGTTCATTTTCTTTTATAATTTGAACATTAGTATCACTTCCAGCCTCCTCTGCCTCCTGGCTTGTAATTCCAAACCTTGGATCTAGTTCTTCTAAACCTAACTGTGTAATGAAAAAAGCGTCTTTATTTCCAAATACACCATCCTGTAAATTACCTAACTGGTAAATTGGAAGAGCTATTGATTTAAAAGGTGGAATTATTTTTTGTTTGATTTGAACACCAACATATTCAACTTCTGTTTTAAAGGTATCAGACTTGAGAATATCAGTTCCAATAGTATTGTACTCTTTTACACAAGAAAAGAACATTAAAAAAGATAAAAAAATAATTAAATTATTAGTCTTCATTCACCAAGAATTGATTGTAAAAGTCCATATACTCTTTTTCATAATCGGATTTCAAAAAGCATTCCAAAACAGGCACTTTGGTCTTTTTTAAAATTTCATTGAAAGAATTCTTTATATCCGATGTAAAGATTACACCGTCTGCTAGAGCAAGAGATATTTTATATAGGTTTTCATAAGTTGGATTATCAAGAATTGAAATATTTTTATCTTCAATCTCATCAAATTTTATCTTATCAACTATTTTTTTATCGAGCTTTCCTTTAATCTCATTTTCATATAATGATACTATCACCTTTGTATTTTGAAACATTGGTTCTTCGTTGTAATAGTTTTTTAAATATAAAGGAAGAAGAGATGCAATCCATCCATGAACGTGGATAAGATCTGGTGCCCAATTCAATTTTTTTATTGTCTCAATAACGCCCTTAGCAAAAAAAATTGCTCTTTCGTCATTATCCTTGTATAGTTTATCATTTTTATCTGACTCAACTTGCCTATCTTTAAAATAGTCTTCGCTATCAATGAAATAAACCTGCATTCTTTCTTTAGGTATGGAGGCAACCTTTAAAATAAGAGGCATATCCATATCATCAATTATTAAATTTATTCCTGAAAGTCTAATAACTTCATGTAACTGATGTCTTCTTTCATTTATTATACCATATTTTGGAATAAATATTCTAGTTTGCCCACCATTTTCATTGACAATTTTAGGCAAACTGTAAGTCATAGTTGCTATTTCAGTTTGAGGCATATAAGGTATCACCTCTGAGGAAATATATAAAATCTTTTTTCCTTTCATAAATCCTTCTTATAATAAGGTGTACAAAATTACAAAAATTATATAAGATTAAATCTAAAGTGTTATGTTTGCCTGCTGTTAAAATTTTCTTAAATGCAAATAGTCAAGAATATAATTGATTTAAAAAACACTCTCAAATCAAGCAAAAAAGAAGAAAAAAAAATAGGACTAGTGCCAACTATGGGTTCATTACATGAAGGGCATCTATCACTAATAAAAGCAGCATTTAAATCCTGTAATGAAGTTTGGGTTACTATTTTTATAAATCCTACTCAATTTAATGATCCTAAGGACTTTGAATCTTATCCGAAAGATTTTGAAAATGATATTAAAAAAATTAATTCTATATCATGTAATATTAATGTATTTATCCCTGAAAGTGTAAATGAAATTTACCAAGATAATACCAATATTGATGAATTTGAACTTGGGTTTATAAATACAGTACTCGAGGGTATATCTAGGCCTGGTCATTTTGATGGCGTAGCAACAATTATTAATAAACTTTTTGAAATATTTCGTCCTCAAGTTGTATTTTTTGGGGAAAAAGATTTTCAACAAACACTGGTGATTAGAACTTTAATTGATGGCTTCTTTCCAAATATTATTTTAGTTGTATGCCCAACCGTAAGAAATAAAAATGGGTTAGCATTAAGCTCAAGAAATAAATTGTTATCAGCAAATTCTTATAAACAGTGTGGAATAATCTTTGACTGCTTATTATTTGCTAAAGAAAATTATTTAAAAATTGATTACCCAGATTTATTAAGAAAAATCAAAAGTAAAATTGAAAAAACAAATGATTTTAATCTTGAATATTTTGAAATTAGAGATGAGATTACTTTGGAGCATTTTGGTAAGTCTAATGATAAGGGAAGATTTAGAGGATTTATCTGTGTTAAAGTAGAAGGTGTAAGATTAATTGATAATCTTCTTTTTTAGATTAATAATATGAAAATTGAAGTTTTAAAATCGAAAATACATAACGTTACAGTGACTGAAGCAAATATAAATTATATAGGTAGCGTAACCATCGATGAAAAACTTATGGAAGCTGTTAATATAGTCGCAGGAGAAAAAGTTCAAGTCCTAAATGTTAATAACGGAGAAAGACTTGAAACATACGTAATTAAGGGAAAAAGAAATTCTGGACAAATAGAAATTAATGGGCCAGCTGCTAAGAAGGTAAGCAAAGGTCATACAATAATTATAATTAGCTATGCTACTATGTCCCTAAAAAATGCCAAAATTTTTAAACCTTCAATAATTTTTCCTAATAAAAAAAATACATTAGTTTAGGGACTAATGGCAAGTACCAAAAAAATTTATTCTTGTAATAATTGTGGGGCAAAATATCCGAAATGGATGGGCCAGTGCAGTCAATGTGGGGAATGGAATACAGTAGACGAGGAAATAATACAATCCAAAAAGAAAAGCGAACCCAACATTATACTAAATAAATCAAAGCTTAAAGAAATAAAAGAAATTGATGCTGAAACAACTGAAAGAATAAAAATAGGTGATAATGAGCTTAATAGAGTTCTTGGTGGTGGTATAGTACCTGGATCTGTGATTTTAATTTCAGGTGAACCTGGTATTGGAAAATCAACACTAATACTTCAAATATCAATTTCCATCAAAAGAAAAGTTTTATATATTTCTGGTGAAGAAAGTCAACAACAAATTAAATTAAGAGCTAACAGAATTTCTAAGAATCAAAATGAATGCTATATTTTAACTGAAACAAACTTAGAATTAATATTAAAATCTATTGAGGCATTAATGCCTGATTTAATCGTAATTGATTCTATTCAAACAATTCAAACAGACGGTATTGAAAATATACAAGGTAGCACACCACAAATTAAAGAATGTACCTCAACGTTAATTAAAGTCGCAAAACAAACAGGTATTCCAATTATTGTAATTGGACACATTACTAAAGATGGTAATATAGCTGGACCTAAAGTTTTAGAACATATGGTTGATGTCGTATTAAACTTTGAGGGTGATAAAAATAATTTATATCGTATTCTAAGGTCAAAAAAGAACAGATTTGGATCAACTTCAGAAATCGGTATATATGAAATGATAAATACTGGATTAAACATTGTTAAAAATCCAAGCGAACTTTTCACTTCAAATAGAGAAAATCAATTAAGCGGTAATTGCATTGGAATAACACTAGATGGTAATAGATCTATAATGATTGAAATTCAAGCTCTTGTTAGTTCTGCAGTTTACGGTACTCCTCAAAGAATATCCAATGGTTTTAATTCAAAAAGATTAAATATGTTGTTAGCAGTCTTAGAAAAAAAGGCTGGTTTTAAAATTGGAGTAAAAGATATTTTTATAAATATAACTGGTGGGATAAAGATTGATGATCCAGCTTTAGATCTTGCAGTTATTTTTTCCATACTATCATCAAATACTAACCTAAGTATTAAAAATGGACTTTGTTTTTGTGCTGAAGTTGGACTGTCAGGTGAATTAAGAAATGTAAAAAATATTGATATAAGAATATCTGAAGCAGAAAGATTAGGATACAATAAAATTATAATTTCATCGAATTCAAAAACACAAAATAAAACAAATCAAATTGACATATTAAAATTTTCCAAGTTAAGTGATGTTGTTAAAGAAGTATTTAAGGAGCAGGATTAGGTATGATTTCCTGAACTAGGTTAATTTCACTAATTATTTCATCAGATAGTTTAACATTGATACTTTTAATATTTTCTTTTAATTGATTTAAAGTAGTTGCACCAATTATATTACTTGTAACAAAAGGTCTATCGTTTACGAAAGAGAGAGCTAAATCGGTCAATGATAAACCATATTTATCTGCTATTTTTTGATATAAGAGTGCAGCATCCATCGATCTTTTTCCATTGTATCTTTTAAGTGTTGGAAATAAATCCAATCTACTGTTCTTAGGAATTTCGTTATTAAAGTATTTTCCAGTTAAAACACCAAAAGCTAGTGGAGAATAAGCAAGTAGCCCTACATTTTCATATTTACAAATTTCAGAACTACCAATTTCAAACAATCTATTTAATAATGAATATGGATTTTGAATTGTAATCATCTTTGGCAAACCTTTTTTGGAATACTCTATAAACTTCATGATACCCCATGGATTTTCGTTTGATAAGCCAATATGTCTTATTTTACCAGATTTAATTATTTGCTCCAACTTTTCTAAAATTTCTTTAAAATTATCTTCCCATGAATCTTTTATATATTGAAAACTTCTGTTACCAAAAGTATTTGTAATTCTTTCTGGCCAATGTAACTGATATAAATCTATATAATCTGTCTTTAATCTTTTTAAACTTCCATTAACTGCCTCTTCAATTGAATTGCCTTTAAATCCTGTCTTTCTAATATGTGCCGTATAAGCACCTGGACCTGCAATTTTAGTTGCTAAAATTACTTTATCTCTTTTTTTAAACTCATTAAACCAATTTCCTATAATTTTTTCAGTTTCAGCATATTTGTCGGGTGTTGCTGGAACTGGGTATAGTTCGGCAGTATCGAAAAAATTCACACCATTTTCAATACTATAATTCATTTGATCAAATGCCTCCTTAACAGTATTTTGCCGACCCCATGTCATTGTACCAAGACATATTTTACTAACCTTTATTTTTGTTGAGGGTAGATAATTATATTCCATTAAATTTCAATATTTATTCCGATTGGACAGTGATCAGAGTGAACTATATCATCCAAAATATATGATCCTATTAAATTTTTACGTAATGCTTCTGATACCAACAAATAATCAATCCTCCAACCTTTATTATTATTCCTTGAGTTTGCTCTATAACTCCACCAAGAATATTTGTGTGGGAATTTATTATAATATCTAAATGAGTCTATAAATCCTGACTTTATAAATTTATCAAGCCAAGTTCTTTCCTCTGGAAGGAATCCTGAAACTTTTTCCATTCTTGGTGACGAATCATGAATATCAATAGCTTTATGACAAATATTATAATCTCCGCCAATAATTAAATTAGGAATTTTAGATTTTAAAGAGTTGACATATTTTTCAAACTCATACATATACTTAAATTTAAATTCTAATCTATTAATGTTTGTTCCGGATGGAAGATATAAGCTCATTACTGAAAACTTTTTGAAATCTAATCTTAAGTTTCTTCCCTCATAATCCATAAAGTCAATACCTGTACCTATTTGAATATTTTCAGGTTTGATTTTAGATATTATACCAACTCCACTGTATCCTTTTTTTTGAGCTGAAAACCAATAATTATGGTATCCAAGTTTAGTGAAAATTTCAGTATCAAATTGGTCCTCATTAGCTTTTATTTCTTGAAAACAAACTATGTCAGGATTTGATTTTGTAATCCATTTTACTAAATCTTTTTTTATAGCTGCTCTAATTCCGTTAATATTGTATGAGAAAATTTTAATCACTATTTACTTAAGCCAATTAGAAATTTCAAAAGATTTAAATAAAAAATTTTCTAATTCATCCACTTTAATTCTTTTTTGTTTCATTGAGTCCCGATCTCTAATCGTGATGGTTTTATCATCAAGGGTCTGATGGTCAACTGTTATACAAAAAGGTGTTCCTAAAGCGTCCTGCCTTCGATATCTTCTACCTATAGCATCTTTTTCATCATAAATTAATTTAAATTTTACTTTAAGTTGATTTTTTAACTCTTTTGCAAAATCAGCAAGTCCATCTTTCTTTACTAATGGTAGAATTGCGCATTGATTTGGTGCTAATATTTTTGGGATTTTTAATACAGTTCTTTGAGAACCGTCTTCCAGCGATTCAAAACAAAGGGAATTAGAAAAGACGGCAAGAAACATTCGATCTAAACCTATTGATGTTTCTACAACATAAGGTATGTATTTAGATTCATCCTCAGGATCAAAATATTTAATTTGTTTTGAGGAAAACTTTTCGTGATTTGCCAAATCAAAATCTGTACGTGAGTGAATACCCTCTAATTCTTTAAATCCAAATGGGAAATTAAACTCAATATCACAAGCAGCATCAGCATAGTGTGCAAGTTTATCATGATCATGAAATCTGTAATTATTTTTATTTATTCCAATTGATAAATGCCATTCCATTCTGTTTTTTTTCCATTGTTCGTACCATTTTTTTTGAGTACCAGGCTTGACAAAAAATTGCATTTCCATTTGTTCAAACTCACGCATTCTAAAAATAAATTGTCTAGCTATAATTTCATTTCTAAAAGCCTTTCCAATTTGAGCAATTCCAAAAGGGATTTTCATTCTCCCTGTCTTTTGAACATTTAAATAATTTAAAAAAATACCTTGAGCAGTTTCAGGTCTTAAAAATAATTCTGTAGCACTTTCAGCGGAGGCACCAACTTTTGTGTTAAACATCAAATTAAATTGTTTAACGTCAGTCCAATAAGTTGTTCCTGAGACTGGACAAGAAATATTTTTCGATATTATAATTTCTTTTAATAAATCTAAATTTTCTTCGTTGAGTGCTTTATTTAGATTTGATTTCAAATCGTTGATTTCTGCTTTATATTTTTTTGCCCTATCATTTGTAGATAAAAAAGTTTCTTCATCGAAACTTTCACCAAATCTTTTTCTATTTTTTTCTATCAACTTAGATAATTTTTTTTCTATTTTTTGGATAAAATCTTCAATTAAATTATCAGCTCTATATCTTTTTTTAGAATCTTTATTATCAATTAATGGGTCATTAAATGCATCCAAATGACCACTTGCTTTCCAAGTCGTGGGATGTGAAAAAATAGCTGAATCTATACCTACAATATTTTCATTAAACTGAGTCATAGACTTCCACCAATATTCTTTTATATTATTTTTTAGTAGAACTCCATTTTGACCATAATCATAAACTGCACTTAATCCATCATAAATTTCACTCGATTGAAAAATGAAACCGTATTCTTTTGCATGTGAAATTATTTTCTTGAATTTTTCTTCAGACATTTAACAAAAATACTATATTCAACATTAATATGATTTTAATTTAATTGAAAAAAGCTTTATATAATTCAAGTTATTAATGAAAATCAAATTTATAATTCCACTACTCATATTAATATTTATAAGTATTTCATGTGCAAAGAGAGGAACTCCCGATGGTGGACCTATAGATGAAGCTCCACCGGAGGTTATTAAAACAGTCCCAGAAAATAATTCAGTTTTTTTTAATGATAAAAGAATAAGAATATTTTTTAATGAATATATAAAACTAGAGGATCTTAATTCTCAACTAGTTGTTTCTCCACCAATAGAAAAAAATAAATATTCTATTTTCCCTCAAGGTGGTGCATCTAAATATATCGATATCGACATAAACGAAACATTTACAGATAGCACTACATATGTTTTTAATTTTGGTCAAAGTATAAAAGATAATAATGAAGAAAATGAGTTGCCATTTTATAAATATGCTTTTTCAACGGGCTCATATATTGATTCGTTAGAAATCGATGGGATGATTAATGACGGTTATTCTTCAAAAACGGAAGAATTAATAACAGCTATGTTATATCCCTTAAATAATGAATTTAATGACTCAATTGTATTTAAAAATAAACCTACTTATGTAGCAAGCACACTGGATAGTACATACTTTAAATTCACAAATCTAAAATCAGGAAAATATCATCTAGTTGCAATTAAAGATTATAATAATAACTTTTTGTTTGATCCTTTAATTGATAAAATTGCATTTTACGATGAAATAGTTGAGTTACCTGGTGATTATAAAATTGATTTAAAAATATTTAAAGAAGAACCCTCATTTTTTATTTTTAAACCATTTCAAAATTTTTATAACAGAGTAAGTTTTGGATTCAGAGGCAATGAGGAAAACCTAAAGATAAAAATCGAAAATAAAAATGCCAAAGAATCTACGGCCATAACATATGAAAAGGATAAGGATACTCTTAATTTTTGGTTCAAAGAATTTGAATATGATACAATACGTATGAGAATTACAAATGAGGGTTATGAAGAGGAATATAAGTTACCCTTCCCAAAAAAGAAACTAGATATAGATTCTTTACAAATTGAGAATGAGAATAATAATTCAATTGATTTAGGGGCTAAGTTTGCACTAAATAGCAATATTCCATTAAATTCTGTAAATAACAATTTCATAAAAATTATGAACAAGGACTCAGTTGAAGTTAGCTTTTCAACAAACATTGAAAATAATAACCGTATTGTATTTGACTTTGAAGTATTACCAAATGATAACTACTTCATTAATTTATTTCCTAATTCAATTGTTGATTTTTATGAAAATACGATTGACACTTTACAGTATAATCTTTCCACAAAAAAAGCATCTGATTATGGTACTCTTATTATGAACATTTTATCATTAAAAGAATTCCCAATTATAGTTGAATTGTTAGATTCAAATGAAAAAATAGTTAAAATAAAATATCTAACAGACGAACTAGATGATTGTATTTTTGAAAATATTAATCCTGGTGATTACAGTATTCGATTAATTCATGATAAAAACAAAAATATGAAATGGGACTCCGGAAATTATTTAAAAAAGATTAATGCAGAAAGAACAATCCATAGCCCAGAAAAAATCAAGATTAGAGCAAATTGGATTATTAGAGAAAGTATATAATTTATTTCTTCAGGTTTGCTTTAACGTATTCTCTATTAAGCTTTGCAATGTAATCCAATGAGATTCCTTTAGGACACTCAACGTGACATGCTCCGGTATTGGTACAATTTCCAAAACCTTCTTCATCCATTTGATTAACCATATTCAAAACTCTATCAGTAGCTTCAACTTTACCTTGAGGCAATAAAGAAAATTGAGATACTTTAGCAGAAACAAACAACATTGCAGACGAATTCTTACAACTTGCAACACATGCACCACAACCAATACAAGTTGCAGCATCAAATGCTTTATCAGCATTTTCCTTTTCAATTGGAATTGTATTAGCGTCAAGAGTATTTCCTGATGTATTAATTGATATAAAGCCACCAGATTGTTGAATTCTGTCAAACGCTGTTCTATCAACTACTAAATCTTTTATTATTGGGAATGCTTTAGCTCTAAAAGGTTCAATATAAATAGTATCACCATCTTTAAATCTTCTCATATGCAATTGGCAAGTTGTAATTAACTTGTCAGGTCCATGTGGCTCTCCATTTATAAACATTGAGCATGATCCACATATTCCTTCTCTACAGTCATGATCAAAAGCTACTGGATCACCATCTTCATCAATGATCTTTTCATTTAATACATCCATCATTTCTAGAAAAGACATATCAGGTGAAATATCATCAATCTCATAATCAACAATTTTCCCTTTGGATTGACTATTTTTTTGACGCCATATTTTTAGATATAACTTCATTTATTTATAAGACCTACTTTTAAGTTCAACATTTTCAAAGTCTAAATGTTCTTTGTGTAATTTTGAAAATTCGATTATAGGATTATACTCCCAAGCTGAAACAAACCTATAATCATCATCATTTCTTAATGCTTCTCCTTCTTTTGTTTGATATTCTTCTCTGAAGTGACCTCCACAAGACTCATTTCTATTCAAAGCGTCAACTGCAAATAATTCTCCAAGTTCCATGAAATCAGCAACCCTTAGAGCTTTTGCTAAAGATTCATTAAAGGAGTTTTTATCACCTGTTACTTTAATATTATTGTAAAAGTCCGATCTTAGGTTTTGAATATCTTTTATAGCCTTTTTTAAATCTGTTTCGTTTCTAGACATACCACAGTTATTCCAAATAATTTTACCTAATTTTTTGTGAAAGAAATCAACTGACTTTGATCCTTTATTAGAAATTAATTTTTCTATTTTTTCTTCAACATTCTTTTTTGCTTCATCAAATTCAGGTTTATCATTTGGAATTGGCCCAGTTTTTATATCATCAGCTAAGTAATCATTTATAGTATTTGGCAATACAAAGTAACCATCAGCCAGTCCTTGCATTAATGCGGATGCGCCAAGCCTATTAGCTCCATGATCAGAGAAATTAGCTTCTCCAATTGCATAACACCCAGGTATAGTTGTCATTAGATTGTAGTCTACCCAAAGACCTCCCATTGTATAATGCACCGCAGGATAAATCATCATTGGTGTTTTGTAAGGATTTTCATCTACAATTTTCTCATACATCTGAAATAAATTTCCATATTTAGCTCTAATAACACCTTCTCCTAATGATTTAACTAAATCCATATCTTCAGTGTCTAAGCCTTTTACCAAAGCTTTTTCTTTTCCATATCGAATAATTGCGGATGAAAAATCTAAGAAAACTGCTTCACCTGTTTTATTAACACCATATCCAGCATCACATCGTTCTTTAGCAGCTCTTGATGCAACATCTCTTGGTACAAGATTTCCAAAGGCTGGATATCTTCGCTCTAAATAATAATCTCTGTCTTCTTCATTAAGATCGATTGGTTTTAAAGTTCCTTCACTAATTTTTTTAGCATCTTCAATTTTCTTCGGCACCCATATTCTACCATCATTTCTAAGTGATTCTGACATAAGTGTCAATTTAGATTGATAATCTCCTGAAACAGGAATACAAGTTGGATGGATTTGGGTAAATGATGGATTAGCAAATAAAGCACCTTTTTTGTGAACTTTCCATGCAGCTGAAACATTACTTCCCATTGCATTAGTCGATAAATAAAATAGATTCCCATATCCTCCGGAGGCTAAAACAACCGCATGAGCTGAATGCTTCTCAATTTCACCAGTAATTAAGTTTCGTGTAATGATACCACGTGCTTTACCTTCAACCACAACAATATCCATCATTTCATGTCGAGTGAACATTTCAATTTTTCCTCTTGCAACTTGTCTATTCATTGCAGAATAAGCACCTAGTAGTAATTGTTGTCCTGTTTGACCTTTAGCGTAGAATGTTCTTGACACAAGAACACCACCAAAAGATCTATTATCTAGAAGTCCTCCATATTCACGAGCAAATGGAACTCCTTGTGCAACGCATTGGTCAATAATGCTTGATGAAACTTCTGCTAATCTGTACACATTAGATTCTCTAGATCTATAATCACCGCCTTTTATTGTATCGTAAAAAAGTCTGTAGACAGAATCACCATCTCCCTGATAATTCTTTGCAGCATTAATACCACCTTGAGCAGCAATAGAGTGTGCTCTTCGAGATGAATCCTGAAAACAAAAGGCTTTGACATTGTATCCTTGTTCTGCAAGAGTAGCACATGCGGAACCTCCCGCTAGACCAGTACCAACAACAATGATATCGATATTTCTTTTATTAGCAGGACTTACTAATCTTACGTCATTTTTATGATTGCTCCATTTTAAATGAAGAGGACCATTTGGAACTTTTGAATTAAATGATGAAATGTTTTTTAACGGTTTCAAATCTTTAATAAATGAATGAAGATCTATAGACTTGTTACGAATAATCCTGTTCTTTTCTAAATAGTTAGAATCAGTAGATTTAATAGGGTGTCTATTTTCTGCTTTGTGCCAATCAGAGTCCCAATCTTTGAGTTTGCATTTAACACCAGTACTTTTTTTTACTACTTTATGTTTTCCATCATCTAATTTTTGATAATATCTAACGCAAACAGTTAACTCACAATTTTCGGTGTATTCTTCTTTAGGCTTTCTATAGTTTAAAGAGTAAGTAATTTTTTTCATTCACGTGTTAAAATTAATAATAAAAATTAAAATAAAAAAAAATGTGATTAATTATTTTTTTAACACGCTCTATATTTGTAATATATATATTATATGTAACACATATTAATAAATTGATAGTGTTACAAAATCGTGCATTATGTGTTAAAAATGAATAAAAAAATGATAAAGAGCAATGAAACAGAACCCTAATGGAATAGCTATGCCAAAAGCAAAGCTTATTTTTTCAATAGTTGTAGCATACTTGTTATTAGTTCCTAATGACTGAGTTGAAGATGACAAACCATGAACTAAGTGTAAAGCAAGAAATATAAAAGATAGACAATATAAACCAACTCTTACTGGATTTTCAAATTTGTGGATCAATTCCTCATAATATCTATTAGGGTCTTCGGGCAGAGACTGTATATACTTATAATCCATCTCTGGAACCCAAAAATCGTAAAAATGTAATACTAAAAAAGATAGAATCACTATACCTGATATAATCATATTCCTAGAAACAAACATTGAGTTTTTAGATCCCTTGTACATAGCGTATGTGACAGGTCTTGCCTTTCTATTTTGCCATTCTAAAATAAAACCCATAACAAAATGAAAAAGCACTCCTGCAATTAAAACTGGTTGCAATACAAATTGAACTAAAGGGTTGTTGCCCATGAAATGGGATAACATATTAAATATATCCTCACTGAAAACAGATGTAATGTTAATTAGAAAGTGTTGGGTTAAAAAAACTATTAAAAAAATCCCCGATAAAGCCATCGCTATTTTTCTACCAATTGAGGATTTAAAAATATTTTTCATGTAAATTTTATAGATTAACAAAATTAATCCACAAACAAATCAGAAACAAGAATTATCAGTTATTTAACTAAAAAACTTTCTTGAAAACTGCTTGTCTTAAATGTATATTTTCCTTTTCCGAAATAAATATTCCCGTCTGAAGCTATATTTGTTGGAAAACTTAGTTTTTTAAGTTTCTTATCATTGATGTCAACGTTTACAATTGGTAAAACACTAATAGTATTAAATCCTTTGCTTAGTATTGCATTACCATTATTGAGCACGTTTCCTTTTTCATCTACAATAGAAAATTCTAAATTTTTATCACTTTCACTAAACAAATCAATAATTACTTTTTCATTGTAAACTTCATCACTATAATTAGCAGATCTTCCCCAGGATCTAGAAAACTTTAACTCTGATACATCAAGCACGGTTATGTCATTTCCATTCTTGTATTTTTTTATATAATTATCAAATACATCCAGATTTGTTTTATAAATAGATCTTCCATGAGTTCCTACTAATAGATCATTTTCACCATGATGAATAACTAAATCATGAACAGCTACCCTGTTCAAATTTTTACTAAAAGGATTCCATGATTCACCACTGTCAAGAGACACAAAAACTCCGTTATCAGTACCTACATATAAAACTTTATCGCTATTAATATCTTCTCTTATTACATTAACAGGCGACAGAGGGAGGTTTGAGGAAATATTCTTCCATGTTTCTCCATTGTTAGTGCTAACAAAAACGTAAGGATTAAAATCATTATACCTATATCCATTCAGAGTAATATAAATTTTATTGCTGTCAATTTTTGAAAAAATCACTCTACTAACCCATAAATCTTTTGGAAGACTATTTCCTATTTCTTTCCATGTATTTCCAGAATTTTCAGTTAAAATAACCTTTCCATCATCTGATCCAACTACTATCTTACCAAATGAAAAAATTGACTCATCAAATGATGCAATAGTTCCATAAGGCACATTACCTTTTTTACCTCCTTGAGTTAAATCTCTTGAGATATTTTCCCAATCATCTCCTTTATTAAATGACCTGTGCAGCTTATTGCTTCCAAAATAAATTATATCCTGATTATGCGGTGAAATTAATATCGGAGTTTGCCAGTTAAATCTTAATGGCGATTCACCAAGTTTATGTTTAGGCTTAATATTTTTTCTGCTTTCCTTTGATAAGTTTAGTCTGTAATAGTTACCAAATTGTAAACCAGTGTAAACTATATTATTATCTCTACTGTCAATTTGAATATGCATACCATCACCTCCCATAATTTTTGTCCAGTTGTTATGTCCTGTTTCGTACCATGATGGTGATTCAACTGATGTGTTTTTTGCCATCCATACTCCATTATCTTGTAATCCACCATAAACATTATACGGTTCAGAATTATCTACATTAATTGCGTAAAATTGCCCAACTGAAGGTTGATTCAACTTAATCCAATTTTCTCCTTGATCATATGAGATATTTACACCACCATCATTTCCAAGAACTAAGTGATTAGTATTTTCTGGATTTATCCATAAAACATGATGATCAACATGGACATTACTTGCACCTATTCTGGCATATGTTTTTCCTGAATCATTTGATTTAATTATCGGAACACCATAAATATAAATCTGATTAGAATCTTTAGGTGAAACATGAATTCTGCCAAAGTAATAGCCATAACTATTGTAAACTCCATCTAAGTATTCATCATTTTGTTTAGTCCAGGTGATTCCAGAATCAACAGATTTATAAACCTCAGCACCTGTTACAGGGGTGTCAAAAAGTTCTGCATTTGCATCTGTTAAAAACTTATATAAATCATTAGGAACTAATTGACCTTTTTGAATTTTACCTTTAATAGTTTTTGAGCTTTCATCTCTAGAAAAACCATTTTGTCTTAAAAAATCTTCAAGTTTTTTGTCTTCTAACTTTAAGAGTTGATTAACTGTCATGTCCTTGAAATCTATTCTTTTTAAATCAGAATTTTCTGTTGATTTCTCCTCTCTTCTAAATTGATTATCAACAACTGAATATAAAGTATTCGAATCATAAATTGCTAAGCCTATTCTCCCTACTCCTTCGCCTGTTGGGAATCCTGAATTTTCAGTAGTAATTAAATCCCATGTTTTTCCTCCATTTTTAGTTTTATAGATTCCTGAGTCATCTCCACTTCCAATAAAATTCCATGCAGTTCTACTTCTTTCCCAAAAAGCAGCATATTGTATATTAAAATCTTTTGGATCTGATATTAAATCAATCGCTCCTGTATTATTATTTACAAATAAAGATTTATTCCAGTTTTTACCTCCGTCATAGGTAACAAAAATTCCTCTTTCTTCATTTTCTGAATATAAATGACCAATAACAGCAACTACAACATGATCGCTATTTTCAGGATTAATCATAACTCTACTTACATGATGAGAGTCTCTTAGTCCTACATTAGTCCATGTTTTTCCATTATCAGTTGATTTTAATATACCAATCCCAGGATATGAAGATCTAGATGAGTTACTTTCCCCTGTACCAACATAAATTGTTCTAGAATTCCAATCAATATCAAAATCTCCTACATTTTGAGTAATACTATTATCCATTATAGGATTAAAGGTTGTACCATTATTTAATGTATGCCACAAACCGCCAGATGCATATGCAACATAAAACTCTGTTGTATTTTTAGGGTTTACCTCTAAGTCAGTTACACGTCCGCTCATAACACTAGGTCCTATGTTTGTAAAATCAATATTTTTAACTATCGATTTTTGTAAATCAATTTTATATTGGCTTTCAGATTTTTCAATCATCTCATAAGATGTATTGGCATTTTGAGAAAATCCGAGATATGAAACTAAAAGGAGTGCAAAAAGTATCTTTTTCATCTTAATTTATTTTATAAATTTGGGTAATTACCGTTTATGAAATATAGTCAAATTGATAATACCCTTTTTATTAAAAATCGAAAAAATTTCACTAATAAGCTAAATGCTAACAGTGTTGCTTTTTTTAATTCAAACGATATATATCCTGTAAGTGCGGACTCTACACTTCCTTTCGAACAACATAGAGATATATTTTACCTAAGCGGCATCGATCAAGAGGAAAGTATTTTAGTATTATTCCCTGATTCTATAAATGAAAATTTTAAAGAAATTCTTTTTATACGAGAAACCAATGATCATATTGTACACTGGGAAGGAGAGAAATTAACCAAATCTGACGCCTTTGAAATTTCTGGCATTAAGAATGTTCATTGGCTTGGGGAATTTGATAAAATTTTAGGTAAAATATTAAAAGAAGTTGACCACGTTTACATTAATACTAACGAGCATTACAGACAAAATGTTGAAACTCAAACTAGAGAAGATCGTTTTATTGAAAAACTCAAAAATTTTGGTGGTTTAAGCTTTAAAAAGAGTAATCCAATTCTTCAATATCAGAGATCTGTCAAAGATGAAATTGAATTAAGTCTTATTAAAAAGGCTTGTGACATAACTAAAAAAGGATTTGAAAGAGTTTTAGGATTTGTAGAGCCTGGTGTTTGGGAGTATGAAATTGAAGCTGAATTGTCTCATGAATTTTTAAAAAACAGATCTAAAAGATTTGCATATACACCTATAATAGCATCTGGAAAAAATTCCAATTATCTGCACTACATAAAAAATAACAAACAATGCCTTGATGGAGAAATCATCCTTATGGATGTTGGTGCAGAATATGCGAATTATTCTAGTGATATGACACGAACTATTCCAGTTAATGGAAGATTTACTGATAGACAAAAGACAGTTTATAATGCTGTTTTAAATGTTAAAAATGAAGTTACGAAACTACTTAGGCCAGGTATCTTATGGGCTGATTATCATAAAGAAGTTGGTAAAATCATGACATCTGAACTTTTAAGAATTAATTTATTAGACAAGTCTGACGTTCAGAATGAAACAAAAAATAAACCGGCTTATAAAAAATATTTTAGCCATGGTACATCACATCACTTAGGTCTTGACACACATGATTATTGTGACTTAAAAATACCTTTTGAGAAAAACAATGTTTTAACGGTAGAGCCTGGCATTTATATTATGGAGGAAGAATTTGGAATAAGAATAGAAGATGATGTTGTAATTAATGATTCTGGTGATCCTACAAATCTAATGATAGATATACCAATTGAAATTGACCACATTGAATCATTAATGAATTCAAAATAAATACTCATTCTTAATAAATCAAAAAGATTTCCAGCCCATTGAATTTATAGGAGTTGTTTTACCATCTCTTGTAATTAAATTTGTATTACTTTCCTTAGTGACATAGCCAATTACAGAAAATTCTTTGTGTTGCTCTATTTTCTTTAAATCTTTTGAGTCAATAGTAAACAACAATTCATAATCTTCGCCACCAGAGAGTGCAATTGTACTCGCTTCAAGTTTAAATTCTTTACATGTGTCAACTGTTTCTTGTGAAATGGGTAGTTTTTCCTCATAGATTATGCAGCCATTTCCAGAATTTTTACTCAAGTGTATTATTTCAGATGAAAGTCCATCACTAATATCAATCATTGAAGTTGGTTTGATTTTATTTTCTAAAAAGAATTCGATTATATCGGATTTTGCTTCAGGCTTTAATTGACGTTCGACAACATATTTATATTTTGATAAATCCGGTTTGTTATTTGGGTTTACAAGGAAAACTTGCTTTTCCCGTTCAAGAACTTGAAGACCTAAGTATGCTCCACCAAGCGAACCAGTTACAACAATTAAATCATTTGGTTTTGATCCAGATCTAGTTACATAACCAGATTTAGTAGTGCATCCAATTGCAGTTACCGAAATCACTAATCCCTTTAATGATGATGTAGTATCACCGCCTATTAAATCAACATTATATCTTTTACAAGCATGATTGATTCCAGAGTAAAGTTCCTTTATTGATTCCAACTTGAACCTGTTTGAAATAGCTATTGAAACCGTAATTTGTTTTGTTGTCCCATACATAGAGCATATGTCAGAGATTGATGAAACTACAGCTTTGTAGCCTAAATGTTTTAATGGAAAGTATGATAAATCAAAGTGTACACCTTCTACTAACATATCAGTTGAAACAATTGTTTTTTGATTTTTATAATTTAAAATAGCTGCATCATCTCCAATCGACAGTTCCGTACTATCATTGACTATATCAAAATCATTAGTAATCAAGTCAATTAATCCAAACTCTCCAATTTGATTTATATCTGTAAGTTTTTCTGAGCTTTTTTTCATATAATTTGCATGTTTTGGTATAATAATTGGATAATAATGAAATTCAAATTTAGATTATAAATATTTATTAAAGGATTATATTTGTATAATATGATAAAAGTCGCTGAAAAAGCTAAAGATGAAGTAACCAAACTAATGAAGCATGATGGGTTTGATCCTAGTTCACATTTTATTAGAGTTGGTGTCAAGAGTGGAGGATGCTCAGGACTTTCATATGAATTGAAATTTGATAGAAACTCATTTGGTGATGATAAGATTTTTGAAGATAACGGAATTAAAATTGCAGTTGATAAAAAAAGCTTTCTATATCTAGTTGGTACAATACTAGATTACTCAGGAGGTCTAAATGGAAAAGGATTTGTTTTTATTAATCCCAATGCAAATAGAACTTGTGGTTGCGGTGAAAGTTTTGCACTATAGTTATGGCATATACAGAAGAAGAATTAAAGAAAGAGCTTGAACAACAAGAGTACCAATATGGTTTTACAACTGATATTGATGCTGAAACATTTCCTATTGGATTAAATAAAGATATAGTTAAGAAAATATCCGCTAAAAAGAATGAACCTAGCTGGATGACTGAGTGGAGGTTAAGTGCTTTTGAAGCTTGGGAAAAAATGGAAGAGCCTGAATGGCCAAATGTTAAGTATAAAAAGCCAGATTTTCAGAAGATTTCATATTACTCAGCTCCAAAAACAAATCCAAAATATGAAAGTCTTGATGAGGTAGATCCTGAACTTTTAAAAACTTTTGATAAACTAGGAATTTCTTTAGAGGAACAAAAAAAATTAGCTGGAGTTGCTGTTGATATTGTAATGGACTCTGTTTCCGTGGCAACTACATTCAAAGACACATTAGCTGAGAAGGGAATTATTTTTTGCTCTATTTCTGAAGCAATTCAAAATCATCCTGAACTAGTTAAAAAATATCTAGGGACAGTTGTTCCACAAAAAGACAATTATTATGCTGCACTTAATTCAGCTGTATTTTCTGATGGGTCATTTTGTTACATTCCAAAAGGAGTGAAATGCCCAATGGAACTGTCAACATATTTTAGAATTAATCAAGCTGGAACAGGGCAATTTGAAAGAACTTTAGTTGTTGCTGATAAGGGAAGTTACGTTAGTTATCTTGAAGGTTGTACAGCACCATCAAGGGATGAAAATCAATTACACGCAGCTGTTGTTGAATTAGTTGCTTTAGATGACGCTGAGATTAAATACTCGACTGTACAAAACTGGTATCCAGGTAACAAGAATGGTAAAGGAGGGGTATTCAATTTTGTAACTAAAAGAGGATTGTGTCACAAAAACTCTAAGATTTCATGGACGCAAGTTGAGACAGGTTCAGCAGTTACTTGGAAGTATCCATCATGTATTTTGAAAGGAGATAACAGTATTGGGGAATTCTATTCAATTGCTGTCACTAATAATTATCAGCAAGCCGATACAGGTACAAAAATGATTCACTTAGGAAAAAATACTAAAAGCACTATCATTTCTAAGGGTATCTCAGCAGGTAAATCACAAAATAGTTACAGAGGCTTAGTTCACGTAGGAAAAAGAGCAGAAAATGCAAGAAATTTCTCACAGTGTGACTCGCTTTTAATGGGCAATAAATGTGGCGCACACACATTCCCATATATCGAAGCAAAAAACAAAACTGCTCAAATTGAGCATGAAGCGACTACAAGTAAAATTGGTGAAGATCAAATTTTTTATTGTAATCAAAGAGGGATAGATGTTGAAAAAGCTATCGCTCTAATTGTCAACGGTTTTAGTAAAGAAGTATTAAATAAGCTTCCAATGGAGTTTGCTGTTGAAGCTCAAAAATTATTAGAAATATCATTGGAAGGTTCAGTTGGTTAAAATTTTATTATGTTAAAAATTGAAAATTTACATGTTAGTGTTGAGGGTAAAGAGATTCTCAAAGGTGTTAGCTTAGAAGTTAAAAAAGGTGAAATTCATGCAATAATGGGTCCTAATGGATCTGGGAAAAGTACTCTTTCTTCAGTAATTGCTGGCAATGAAGATTATGAAGTGACAAAAGGAAATATTTACTTTAATAATGAAAATATTGAAGATCTCTCTGCAGAGGAAAGAGCACATAAAGGTATTTTTATGTCTTTTCAGTACCCAGTGGAGATACCTGGCATAACTGTTACAAACTTTATTAAAACAGCAATAAATTCTAATTTAAAAGCTAGAGGACTTAAAGAAATGCCTGCTAACGAAATGTTAAAAAAAATTAGAGAAAAGGCTAATCTGTTAGAGATTGATTCTAGATTTCTTTCTAGATCACTGAATCAAGGTTTTTCCGGAGGTGAAAAGAAAAGAAATGAAATTTTTCAAATGGCCATGCTAGAACCTACATTGGCAATTTTAGATGAAACAGATTCTGGACTTGATATAGATGCTCTAAGGATTGTAGCTAGTGGAGTTAATAAACTAAAAAATAAAGATAATGCTACAGTAGTTATAACTCACTATCAAAGATTGTTAGACCATATAATCCCTGATTATGTTCATGTTCTTCAAGATGGAAAAATTGCTAAATCAGGGGATAAAGACCTTGCTTTACAGTTAGAAGAGAAGGGTTATGATTGGATATAATTTAAATATATGTCATTAAAAGAAAAACTAGTTTCATCATTTTTAGCATTTGAGCTTGACACTGATATAAATTCGCCTGTGCATGATATCAGATCAAAGTCAATTAAGGAATTTGAAAAAATTGGTTTCCCCGATAGAAAAAATGAATTCTGGAAATATACTCCCATAAAAAAAGTATTGAGTGAGGAACTCACAGTTTTTAAAAAGAAAAGACATCTTATTGATTTTGAAAAGGTTAAAGATTTTTTTATTGGTGGAATTGAATCTTACAAAATTATTTTAATTGATGGTACTTATGATCCACTATGGTCAAATACAACACATAAAGGTGTTGATATTTGCATTTTATCGTCTGTTCTTGAAAATGATAAGTATTCAAATATAATATCTCATTATTATAATAAATTAATTGATACTAATGATTCATTTAGTTTACTAAATACTTCATTTTCTAAAGAAGGAGCGTATATACACATCCCAAAAAATGTAGAACTTGATAAACCTATTGAAATTATTCATATAAACTCAGGTGGTGAATCATCACTAATGCTTCAACCTAGAAATCTAATTATTCTTGAAGAGGGTTCGAAAGCTCAGATTATTGAAAGTCATTATTCACTACAAGAAAAAAATACTGATTTATCAAACTCGAATAATGATCACATTGACCCACTAACAAATACTCTAACCGAAATATATGTTGAGGAAAATGCTAACCTAGATTATTATAAGATTCAAAACGATTTAGATTCTACTTCGATAATTGATAACACTTACATTGATCAAAAAAAGGATAGCGTTGCAAGTTGTCATACATTTTCTTTTGGTGGCAATATTGTAAGAAATAATCTCAATTTTTATCAAAATGGAAAAAACATTAATTCCATTTTAAAAGGTATTACTATTCTAGGATCAAATCAACATACAGATCATCATACTTTGGTTCATCATGCCAGCCCCAACTGTGAAAGTTATCAGGAATACAAAGGAATTTACAATGATAAGTCTACTGGTGTGTTTAATGGAAAAGTTGTAGTTGATAAAATTGCTCAAAAAATTAATGCTTTTCAGCAAAATAATAATCTATTAATGGGTGATCACTCATCTGTTAATACAAAACCGCAACTTGAAATTTTTGCCGATGATGTTAAATGTTCTCATGGTTGTACAATTGGACAACTTGATAAATCTGCTTTATATTATTTAAAAACAAGAGGAATACCAGAAAAAGAGGCAAAAGGGCTTTTAACTTATGCATTTGCCAATAATGTTTTAGAAAATGTCAAAATGCAAGTTTTAAAAACAAAAATTAAAAAAATCATTGCTAATAAAATTGGAGTTAGCCTTGGTTTTGAACTCTAATGAAATTTGATGTTAAAAATATTAGAGAAGACTTTCCAATTTTAAAAAAGCAAATCAATGGAAAGCAGTTAATTTACTTTGATAATGCTGCAACCTCACAAACACCAACTTGTGTTATAAATTCTATATCAGATTATTATAATAATTACAACTCGAATATCCATAGAGGTGTTCATTCTTTAAGTGAAGAAGCAACCGAGGCTTATGAAAAAGCTAGGGGGAAAATCCAAATTCATTTCAACGCAAAACATAAAGAAGAAATTATTTTCACATCTGGAACCACCCATTCAATTAATATTGTTTCAAATGGGTTTTTAAATTTAATAGGAGAGGGAGATGAAATAATTGTTTCAGGTCTGGAACATCATTCAAATATAGTTCCTTGGCAAATGATGTGTAAGAAAACTAATTCTAAATTAAAGGTTATTCCATTAGATAAAAATGGAGAACTTGACTTGAAAGAATTTAAAAATCTGGTTTCAAAAAAAACAAAGTTGGTTTTCCTAAATCATGTTTCTAATGCTTTGGGAATTATAAATCCCATTGAAGAAATAATACAAATATCTCACAGCTATAATGCTTTAGTTTTAATTGATGGAGCACAAAGCGCTGCTCACTTCAAAATTGATTTACAAAAACTTAATGTAGACTTTTTTACAGCATCAGCTCATAAATTATGTGGGCCTACTGGAGTTGGTTTCTTGTACGGCAAAAAAGAATTACTTGAAAAAATTGAGCCTTTTATGGGTGGTGGTGAAATGATTTCTGATGTAACATTTGAAAAAACAACATATGCTGAAATACCACATAAATTCGAAGCTGGTACACCAAATATATCTGGTGTAATTGCATTTGGGGTTGCGTTAGATTATATGAATAGTTTAGGCTTTGAAAATATCAGACAATATGAGGATAAACTTTTAAAATACGCAACAGAAAAACTGAAAGAGATTGATGGTTTAATAATTTATGGTGATGTAAAAAATAAAACCTCTGTAATTTCTTTTAATATTTCAGGAACTCATTCTTATGATATTGGTTCTATTCTCGATAAATACGGAGTAGCTGTAAGAACTGGGCAGCACTGTGCCCAACCAATAATGGATCATTTTGATATTCCAGGGACTGTTCGTGTCTCACTATCATTTATTAATACTTTTGAAGAAATTGATATTCTGCAGGAAGCTATCATAAAAGCAAAATCGATGTTAAGCTAATTTGTATCTTTGAATCAGGTATGACAATTGAAAATTTACAAGAAAACTTAATTGAAGATTTTTCGTTTTTTGATGATTGGACTCAAAAATATGAGTACATGATTGAATTATCAAAAACACTAGATAAAATGGATGATAGTTTAAAAAATGATGAAAATTTAATAAAAGGTTGTCAAAGTAAAGTTTGGTTAAATGCAGATTTTAAAGATGGTAAAATTAATTTTATTGCTGATAGTGAAGCAATTATTACAAAAGGCATTATTGCAATTTTATTAATGGTTTTTAATAATAAAACTCCCGATGAAATAATAAAATCAGATGTTTCATTCATTGAAAAAATAGGGTTAAAAGAACATTTATCACCAAACAGAGCTAATGGATTGTATTCCATGATTAAGCAAATAAAATTTTATGCAATCGCATACAATAAAAAATAAAAAATGAGTGAAAAATTAATTGATCCCAATGAGCTTGGGGAGGAAATTGTAAGAGTTTTAAAAACCATATTTGACCCTGAAATACCTGTAGATATTTATGAATTAGGTTTAATTTATGATGTTCTTGTAAATGAGGATAATGACGTTAAGGTTTTAATGACATTAACCACACCAAATTGCCCAGTTGCTGAGAGTTTACCGCTTGAAGTTAAAAACAAAATTGCAGATATTGATGGAGTTAAAAGCGCTGAAGTTGAGATGACTTTTGATCCACCTTGGAATAGAGATTTAATGAGTGAAGAGGCAAAACTAGAATTAGGCTTTCTTTAAATGAACTACGAAATTGAAAATAGAGTTTCTAAAAGCCAAATAAAAACTATTGATTTAGAAGATTTTATTGGAGATATTGATATTGTTGTTTTTGATCTTAAATGTTGGCTAAAAGATGATTTAATTCTTGTGGAAAAAGATTTCAGAGAAAAGGTGAGTTCTTTTGATTGGTCGATTTATAATGGTAAAAATGTTGCAATACAATGTTCTAATGATGCAATCATTCCGCACTGGGCCTTTATGTTAGTATCATCAGAATTAAAAAACATAAATATCAAAAACTTTATAGGTAGTGTAAATGATTATGAAAATTTCTTGATTACTGAAAAAATCAATAATATTAATCTTGCCATATATCAGGACAAACCTGTGATTATAAAAGGTTGCTCAGAAAAAAAATTTAAAGAATTTCTTTATTCTGTTTTAATTGAAAAAATTCAACCAGTTGCTAAGAAAATTATGTTTGGTGAAGCGTGTTCATCAGTCCCAATTTTTAAAAGAAATAAATGAAAAGGTTATTATTTATTATAATTCTTTTTTTTAGTTTAAGCAATACTCAATCCCAAAATGATAAAGTTCAAGATAGCCTTGATAATAGCTGGCTGCTCTCTGGAAAATTTACCTTTTTGGGCAACCAGTCAAGTTACAGTTATTGGACAGCGGGTGGTCAAACAAGTGTTTCCGGGACAATAAAAATTGATTACGACTTTAATTATGACAAAAATGGATGGAACTGGGATACTAAACTAATCACAGCTTATGGTTTAAATAGCGTAGGTGGAAGTAAATTTTTAAAGAAAACAGATGATAAACTGGAGATAAATTCCCTTTTAGGAAAAAAATTTACAAATAATTTAATAGGTAATTGGAGTTATTCTAGTTTTATAAATTTTAAAACACAATGGACCAAAGGCTACAGGTTTAGAAAAAATAGTGAGGGACAGGAAGAGCGAACCGAGTTGACTAGATTCTTCTCACCAGCCTATTTACAAGTTGGTGTTGGATTGTATTGGAAAAAAAATAAAGATTTATGGGTTAACATGGCGCCTTTCACCGGTCGATTAATTATGGTAAATCGTTTTTTCACAGATAACTTACAAGACAATAAACAATACTTTGGGGTCAAAAAAGGAGAAACCAGTAGATTTGAATTAGGTGCCTCTATTAGATCTTTTTTTAAGTTTGAGCTGATTGAAAATGTTTTTGTTTCAAATAGAATAAGTCTTTATTCCGATTATTTAGATAACCCTGCCAACATTGATTTAGACTACACTATTAATACGGAAATGAAAATAAACAAATACTTAACTACGAACTTAATTATTCAGTTCATATATGATCATAACTCTGTAAAAAGACTTCAAGTCCGTGAAGTTATGGGTATAGGTCTTAGTCTTGACATTTAATCTATATCGGGGTATAAAAATTTATTATAAGGGAATCTTTTAACATGTATTTTTCTGACATGTTTAAATATTTTTTCTTTTAACTGATTAATATTTATTTTTTTTTGTGCTGATATATATTCTTTTTTATCTGATTTATTTAGCTCAATAAATGAATGATCGTCTAGACTATCAATTTTATTATAAACTAAAATTAGTGGCTTATCGCTACTATCAATTTGTCCTAAAATTTCATTAACTGAATCAATATGCTCTTCATAATTGGGGTGAGATATATCTACTATATGAATTAAAAGATCGGATTCTGTAATTTCATTCAATGTACTTTTAAAGGATTCAATTAATTGAGTTGGTAATTTTCTAATGAATCCAACCGTGTCAGTTACTAGAAACGGCAAATTTCTAATAACCATTTTTCTTACCGTGGTGTCTAGTGTTGCAAATAATTTATTTTCAGCAAATACATCAGATTTGGTAATTAAATTCATTAGAGTTGATTTGCCAACATTCGTATAGCCTACAAGCGCCACCCTTACCAAACTACCTCTGTTTCCTCTTTGAACTGACATTTGCTTGTCAATATTGGATAGTTTTTTCTTTAATAAGCTGATCCTATCTCTAACTATTCTTCTATCTGTCTCAATTTCTGTTTCACCAGGTCCTCTCATCCCAATTCCACCTTTTTGTCGCTCAAGGTGAGTCCACAACCCCTTCAATCTTGGCATTAAATATTGGTATTGAGCCAATTCTACTTGATTCTTAGCATAGCTAGTAGTTGCTCTTTGAGCAAATATATCTAATATTAAACCTGTCCTATCTATTATTTTAGCCTTCAAAATTTTTTCTAAATTCAGTTGTTGAGTAGGAGATAGCTCATCATCAAAAATTACTGAGCCTATATTATTATTCTTACAATAACTTTGTATTTCAATAATTTTTCCAGAGCCAATAAATGTTTTAGGATTAGGACTATCAACTTTCTGAATAAAAGTTTTAGAGACAACACCACCTGCTGTTTCAGTTAAAAAAGACAGCTCATTTAAATAATCTTTTACTGTACTTTCATTTTGAGCGCTATTAATCACTCCTATCAAAACAGCTTTTTCATAGCTGATTTTATTATTTTCTATCAATTTTTCTTTTTAAAATATTTCAATAAAACCTCTGATCCATCGAAAACTAAAAATGAATAGTGATTGATCCAGTCTCCAGTATTAAAATAAAAAGAATTATTTCCCAAATCAATTTTTAGAGGAAGGTGTCTATGCCCGAAAATAAAAAAATTATAAAAGGAATTTTTTAACTTCTTTTTACAGAAGTGATACAACATTTCATTTTCTTTTGATTTGAATTTGATTCCCCTGCCAGAAAGAATTTTATTATTTCTTGAGAAAAAATTTCCTAAAGGAATTCCAAACCAGCTGTAATTAATTCTGAAGAGAAAAATAAAAAGAGGATTCCTAAAGATTTGTTTTAAAAATTTATACTTTAAATCTCCTGGGCCTAACCCATCTCCATGTCCAATAAAAAATGACTTATCATTAATTTTGAAGTCTGTAGGTTTTTTTATTACTTCCATTCCAATCTCCTTTGTAAAATAATCTCTTGTCCAATAATCATGATTACCTACAAAAAAATATATTTTTATTCCAGAGTCACAAAGCTCTGATAACTTACCTAAAACCCTAGTAAAACCTTTTGGAGTTGAATGATAATATTCAAACCAAAAATCAAATAGATCACCTAACAGAAAAATAACTTGGGCGTCTGATTTAATTTTTTCAAGCCATGAAACAAATATTTTTTTTCCCTAACTAAACTTTCTGAATGATTTGGAGCTCCTAGATGGTTATCAGATGAAAAGTATACTTTTTTGCCTTTATTTAGGTTGATTGATATCATTTATTTTCTAAATCTATTTTTTTCCCACTTATCGTTGGAATCTAGCCTAAAAGATCCAATATAAATCATATTCCATTCATCTGGTCCAATGATTGATAAAAAGAGTTTTTTCATCTGACCTTTGATATAAATGGTAAATCTCCCCTTTTTCTGGTTTAAAACTAAAACTTGAATTATATATAAGTTGATTCCATTCATATGAATCAATCAAATCTTGGTACTCCTTTTTAATTTCCTCGTACTTTGATTTAAAATAGGTATTTGTTTTAAGAAGTTTTTCTTGCTTGAAAGAAGTTAGGTCATTTGGTTTTATGACAGGTGCGCCAACATTTGAAGCGTATGGAAGTATATTTGGATTATCTGCAACTTGATCTGGTTTTTTCTTTGACATAGCAATTACAAAATTAAACAATCTATTTTAAGGGTTTTTCATAACAATTGAATGGCATTTCGCTCTGATCTCTAAAATAAATCTGACCAAGTCTTTGATATCCTAAATTTGAATATAAAGTATTGTTTTTATTATTCATGCTAAATGTATCAAGACGAACTGATTCACATTTAGTTTCAATTCCCTTATTTTCAATAAAATTCATTATTGTTTTGGCATGGCCTTGTCCTTGGTAATTGGGGTGTACTGCTAATCTGTGAACGTAGATGTTTTTATTTGATGATGATATCCAATCAATTTTTTTGTAAAAATCATCCATTTCAAAAGTAATTGATACACAACCAATCAATTTCTGGTCTTTATTAGCTAATACATATAAATGTTCTTTATCAATATCAACTTGAAAAGATTCAATATTGGGGTATTTTTCATTCCACTGAAATATATTTTTGGATATCATATGCTCTGTACATGATCTAATTATAACCATTACATAATCAAGATCTTTTTGTGTAGCCTTTCTAATTAATAATTCGCTATTATTCATTATAAATTATGTCTCCTTTAAAATCAATTTTAAAACTTTCAAATGGTTTTAAAAAATAGTCCACAATTATAGCAAATTCTCCTCGATTTATAATTTTTATTTTTATTAAAATTCTTTAAACCCAAACTCTTCCAATTTTTTTCAATTTCATTGATATCTTCACCTAATATTGAAGAAATCCATTTATATACTGAGCTAATTTTTAAATCCTTTAATTCATATTTATCTAAATCATAATATGGGTCTAAACCTTTTAATAAATCCAGAAAATTAATTTTGTCCTCTGGGTAAAACCAAGTTTGATTGGACCAACCAACATTAATTCCTGTACCCTTTAAAATTCCAGTTGAGCCAATTCTCTGGTATGCTTTAAAAAAGGGGTGATTTTTTTCTACATCGAGATATGGTTGTATATAACCTCCTGTATCTAAAAACTTTTTTTGAATATTTCTTACGTCAATTTGATGGGTGTTTATGTTATTTTTTACTGATTCTGAAGCTATTAACCCAGCAATTTGTCCAATTTGTAACACAACAGGTTGTAACCTGGTTGTACCATTTACCAAATTTGAGACTGAAATTGACTTTTCGGCAACTAAAAAATTAGGATTCTTTTTTGAAACAATAGATCCTACTGGAAGTGAATAAGATGGAATTGGATAAAACGCAAGTTGAGGTAAATTATATCTATCGGGATGAGCATCATGATGATGATCAACAGGATAATCCCCAACTAAAATACCTGTCCTGTAAAGAGGGTGAATTTGATCAAAAGGTTTTTTAATATAATCTAAAGAAAATGTAACCTTACCTTTTATTCTCCTTGCTTCTCTATAATACGGAATTGGTGGAAAATTATCTTCTGTATCAAACTCTTCATCACTGAGTGAATAATTATCATATCCCAATTCATCCTGTATGTAATATAAAAATCTCAACGATTTTTCCTTAGCATTTTTAAACACCTCATTTCTTTCATCGTAATTCATCTCGATAAGGTTTGAGTAATAATCATTTCCATAAATAGGCCAATTAATCATAATCTTTCCATTGGGTAATTCACCATAATTCATCATTTGCTTTGGTGTCCAAAGAGCCTTATCAGACTCGGGACAATTAATTGAAGCTGTTGAACAATAAAACTCTGATGGGTCATAGTTTTTTGGTTTCTCAATTTTTACACTTCTATTATAATTTTTTAAAATCATAACAAAAGTTAGGTCTTGGATTATATCATTATTTTTTTCAGGTGCTATATCCTCACCATACATTTCTTTACTATCCATACCTAAATCATAATCTTCATCTATCATCGGAAGAACATCCCCAAGCTCTGTTGCATCAATTAAAACTTTGGATAAAAAATTTCCTTTTGACGACTTTATATTGAAATTATAGTACTCAGCCTCAAATTTGTCTATTTTTTGAAAATCTAATTTGGAGACAGAATTAACTTCGGTTGAAAAAAGTATTTTAAGATTTTTCTCCTTTACAGCAATAGATTTCAAAATCTGATTCCCAACTCGAGGTTCAAAAAGAGTATTACTAACCCAACCTGTTTTCAAGGCTTCCAAGCTTCCATAATGTGAAACCAAACTGTCTTTAAATTCTCCCCAAAATCCAGAGGGAAGTTTATAATTACCATCAACAGCACTAACACCTGCCGAAGTTAACATACCCCCTAACCAATCTGTCTCTTCAATCAAAAGTGTTTTTGCTCCGTTTCTTGCCGATTGAATTGCAGCAGATGTTCCTCCTGCACCTCCTCCTATAACAATAACATCATACTCTGAAGAATCATCACAAGAAATTAAAAATAAAACTATAAATATTATGATTTTAAATTGCATACCAAATAAACTTTCATTTGCTTAACGTGATATCATCTTAATGTTTTTATTCCTGAAGAAAAATCTTTTTTAATTATTGCTGTATCATATTCATCACCCAAAACAGTATATGCTTTATAAGTTAAGGTTTCTTCGCTGATAGAAATAACTTGAAAAAACTGAGTCTGTTCTCCCAATTTATCATTCTTATAACCATCAAGTTGATAATTTTTAATTTGTTCAAGTCCGATTTTATATTGTTTGGGTCCACTTACAGATGTTATATATAAAGTATTGAAATTAGATGATTTATTATTATCTGTAGTTTTAATTGGAATGTGTCCTCTTGCATATGTGTGATCATGTCCATTTAATACTAAATCTACTCCGTATTTGTCGAACAGAGGTTTCCAGTTTTTTCTCGCGTACTCAAAATCACGTCCTTGTGCTGGTGAAAAAACAGAATGATGACATGTGACAATTTTCCATTTTGCATCACTATTACTCAATATCTCTTGAATATATTCAGTTTGTTTTTCAACGAAATCGGTAGAATTTAATACTAAGATTAGAACATCTTGATAATTGACCGTATAGACAGTCTCATGTAGCTTGGAATCTAACCCTTCTTCAACAGGTAGAGTAAATTGTGGTCTCCATTGAATTGATACTCTTTTTGGGGTAGACCTGCTTGTACTTTGAAACTCGTGATTGCCTACAACTGGAATTGTTGTCCATTGTCTGTGAATGAATCCTCCAGCTTTAAACCATTGGGCCCACTCATAATCTCTATGAGCAGTATCAACCATGTCACCAGCATGAATTACAAATGATGCATTTGGAGCTGTTTGATAAGCCATCCTGATTACTCTGGACCAATGACTTAAAATATCATTTTGTGCATCTCCAAAATATACAAATTGAGTTGAGTTGTAATCAGCATTAGCTGTTTTAAATTGAATCCATTCTGACCAATTATCTCCATCACCAACCCTGTATGCGTATGTTGTATTAGGATTTAATTCTTCAAAAACTACACTGTGGTATTTTACAACAAAAGAATTATTGGCCTTATAAAGTCCTAAATCAAATTCTTCTGTCTTAGCCTTGTAAGTTTTTGCATTCTTAGCAAATTTAGAATTTACACCCGCAACAGCAATTTGAGCTTTTGCATTTATAACTGATAAATCTGTTCTCCACGTAACAGCTCTTTTAGTAGAGGGATCGCCATTAAAATTTAATATTATTCTATCTGGATCTTTGCTTGGAATTTCCCAGTGATGCAGGCCTATATGATGATCTTTATCAAAATCTTTGTATTTCTGACCGGTTAGAGGAAAAGACAAACAAAATGCTAAGGCAAAAAGAAAGCTACTTTTTTTCTTTTGGATAAGGTTATT
>CACGNO010000007.1 GCA_902574335.1 uncultured Bacteroidota bacterium | reverse complement strand
GATTTAGTTCCAACTGTGCTTTCAATAGCAGGTGTTGAAATTCCAAAGTCAGTTGACGGAAAACCATTTTTGGGAAAGGGTTTAAAAAAACAAAATCTTGAAAAACAAAATATAACTTTTGGGTATGCTGATAGATTTGATGAAAAATATGATTTAGTTCGATCTGTAAGAAAAGGCAAATTTAAATACATGAGAAATTATCAACCATTTAATGTTGATGGATTATATAATTTCTACAGATACAAAATGCTAGCTTATAAAGAATGGTATAAGCTTTTCAGTGAAGGAAAGTTAAATGAAGTTCAAAGTCAATTTTTTAAAGCTAGAGCACCAGAAGCACTTTACAATATTGATGAAGACCCACACGAAACCAACAACTTAGCTAATGACAAAAATTATAATGAAACATTAATAGATTTAAGGGGTGAATTAAACAATCATTTGGTTTCAATTAACGATTTAAGTTTTCTTCCAGAACCACATTTGTTACAGAATGGACTAAATGATGTTGTTGATTATTCTGAAAAAAATAGGGATTTGATTAAAAGTCTTATTGAAATTTCGGACCTGATGCTATATGATTATGATGAAGTTTCTTCTCAAATAAAAGATGCATTAAATAATGATAATCCTTGGGTTAGATATTGGGGATTAATAGTTAGTTCAACATTTGGAGATCTGGCATTAGAAAATAATGAGAAGATAAATTTCATTTTTGAAAATGACTCAGAAAACTTAGTAAGGATGAGAGCTGCAGAGTTTATGCTATTAAACAACATTGAGATCAGTGATTCAAAAATTAATTCACTATTAGAAAGATCTAATTTTGAAGCAGAAGCAAACCTTATGTTGAATACTTTAGCAAATCTGAAAACAAAAGACTCGAATTATAAATTAAAACTTGGTAAAGAAGTTTTTCCTGATGATTGGTTTCCTCCAATTAGAAATGAAAATGCATTAGTAAACAGAAGAATGAATTACTTAACAAATAATGAATAGTCAAATACTTAAAAAATTAATTTTTTTATTGCTTTTAATGCTTCTTAATTCTTGTAATAAAGAAAGCTTAGAGAAGCCAAATATTGTTTTAATTGTGGCAGATGATTTAGGCTGGTCTGATCTATCATACATGGGTTCAGAATACTATGAGACCCCAAATATTGATAAACTTTCAAAATCTGGTATGACATTTTATAATGGCTATGCTTCATCTGCAAATTGTGCACCTAGTAGAGCAACAATGCTTTCAGGAAAATACCACACTGAACACGGAATTTATACCGTTAGAAATTCTGATAGAGGTAGTAGAAAAACTAGAAAAATTATTCCAATTGAAACAAAAAGCACTCTTGACTTAGATTTTTTTGTAATTCCAGAAATGCTAAAAGAGATGGGTTATACAAATGGCCATTTTGGTAAATGGCATTTAGGTGATGTTGGTTTCCATCCGGAGCAAAGCGGATTTGACGTTAATATAGGTGGTAACAGACATGGAGGACCTGGTGGTTATTTCGCACCATACCCAAACCCACAGTTAGAAAATGAACCGAAAGGGGAATATTTAACTGATCGAATTGGTGATGAAGTTGTTAAATTCATTGATGTAAATAAAGAAAATAATTTTTTTGCCTATGTCCCTTTTTTCTCTGTACACACCCCAATTCAGTCAAAACCAGATTATCAAAAAAAATATAGTAATAAGGAATCTAATGAGTTTCACAACCGTGCAGACTACGCTGGAATGATTCAATCTTTAGATGAAAACATAGGAAAAATACTGGATAAAATTGATGCACTTAATTTATCTGAAAACACACTAATCATATTTACATCAGATAATGGTGGAATTAGAGCAATTTCAAACCAATATCCTTTAAGGGCAGGTAAAGGATCATATTATGAAGGTGGGATTAAAGTTCCAATGATTTTTTCATGGAAAGGAAAAATTGAAGCCAAAACAGAGTCCTATGAGAGAGTTTCTAATTTAGACTTCTACCCTACAATTAAAAAATTAGTTGGTTACAACGAAAGTATTGATTTAGATGGAGAAGATTTAACTCCAATTTTTAAAGGAGAAAAACTCAAAAAGAGAGAACTATATTTTCATTTTCCTGTTTATTTAGAACCTTACAGAGTTCAACTCGACAATGGAACAGACCCATTGTTTAGAACCAGACCAGGTACAGTTATAATTAAAGACAACTGGAAATTACATCATTATTATGAGGATAATAAATTTGAATTATACGATCTTGAAAAAGACGTCTCAGAGTCTGAAAACCTTTCCGAAATCAACAAAGAAAAAAAGAATGAACTTTTAATTGATTTAAATAATTGGAGAAAAACTAATAATGCTCCAATTCCGAGCAGATTAAATCCTTACTATGACCAAAAATATGTAGATAGTTTAATGTTTTTAATTGATAAAAATCTTATCTCTGGAAAAGTAAACAAGAACGAATATATTAATGATATGAATCCATTCTAATTAATATTTGAAACGGTCAGGATTTAATTTGTTGTAAAGTTGATTATTAGCTAATCCCAAAAAAACTGGATGGATGGTTTTTTTATTCCAATTATCAATTTTTTGTCTTAGTTCACTTGCAATTTCAGGGAATTCTGAAGCAATATTATTTTTTTCAGAGATATCATTGTCAAGGTCATAAAGGAAATTGTTACCATCTTGATCAACAATCATTTTATAATTATTAGATCTTATAGCAAATCTAGGTTTTCCTCTTAAAGTATCATTATTTTCAATTTTGAAATCTCCATTAATTTTCCAAAATAGACTTTCGTGGGGAACACCAGTTTTTTCACCCAAAACATATGGTAAAATATTTTTCCCGTGAATTTGATTAGGCAAATTTAAATCAGGATTAATAATTGATTTGATGGTTGCAAAAATATCAAACGAACTTACTGGATTATCATACTCAGTTTTCGCCTCTATTTTGTTTGGCCATTGCATAAAAAATGGTGTTCTTACACCACCTTCACCTAAATCACTTCCTTTGTAACCACTAAAAGGTGAATTGGCTCCATCTTTATCCGTCCATTTTTTTTTAGGTGCGCCATTATCAGAAAGAAAGAACACTATGGTATTATCATAGATGTTTTCTTCTTTTAATTTATCAATTATTTTACCCACTCCATCATCCATTGAACTAATCATACCAGCATAAATCTTTCTTAATGGATTTTTAATATTTGGGAACCTATCGACATATTCATCTGGTGCCTGAATTGGACCATGAGGCGCATTGTAGGGTAAGTACAAAAAGAAAGGATTATCTGAATTATTTTCAATGAATTTTACGGCTTCATCACTAAATTCATCAGTTAAATAATCATCTATCTCAACTCGGGTATTATTTCTTAAAATCTTGGTACGATAAGCTTGGTTGTGAGCTTTTACCTCTCTTTCATCTTGAAGAGTTAACTCCTCAGGTAAGTATCTGTGACCGCCTGTAAGGTGTCCAAAAAATTCATCAAAACCACGGCTGTTCGGCCTTAATGACTCATGTGCTCCCAAATGCCACTTTCCAATAATTCCAGTTTTATAATCTTTGGTTTTGAAAAGGTCTGCAATGGTAAACTCCGATATTGGCAAACCCATATTTGGATCTTTTGGAGCAAATAAAATATTTCTACCATATCCAAAATAGTCTGGATATCGTCCAGTTATTAAACCAGCCCTGCTTGGTGAGCAAAATGGAGTAGTTAAATATCCACTTGTAAAAAAAACACCATTATTTCCAATATTATCAATATTAGGTGTACTAATATCACTTGTTCCATGAAAACTTATATCATTGTATCCAAGGTCATCAGCAAAAATGATAATTACATTTGGTAAGTCATTTTTCTGTGAATTACAAGAAAAAAGAAATAAGCATATAAGAAAAATTATATTTTTCATTAAGTTAGTGATTGTATTATCCAACTAAAATATAAATTATTATGAAAGCAAATTTTCTACTATTATTTTTTCTACTTTTTTACTCATGTGGAAATGAAAAAAATGTACAACCCAACGTCGTTCTTATTTATTTAGATGATTTAGGTTATGGTGATGTTAGTTCATACGAATTAGGAACTTTAGAGACTCCAAATATTGATAAAATTGCAAATGGAGGAATTAGATTTACTAATGGATATGCAAGTTCAGCAACATGTAGTCCTAGTAGATATGCTTTGATGACTGGTACTTACCCTTGGAGAAATAAAAGAGCTAAAATTATAACAGGTGGAAATTTGATAATTGATGAAAGTGAAATGACTTTACCAAAAATGTTCAAATCATTAGGTTATGAAACAGGTGTTGTTGGAAAATGGCACTTAGGACTTGGCAAAGGTGGCCCTGTTGATTACAATAGCTTGATCAAACCTGGTCCAAATGAAGTTGGTTTTGATCATTCTTATATTATGGCTGATACACAAGATAGAGTTCCTACTGTATACATTGAAAATGGAAATGTTGTGAATCTAGACCCAAATGACCCAATTGAAATTAATTTTGGAAATGATGATTATGGTTTACCAAGTGGTACCAAAAACCCTGAATTATTGACAATGAAATGGCATCATGGTCATAATAAGGCGATTGTTAATGGTGTTCCAAGAATTGGATACATGAAAGGCGGTGAAAAAGCAAAATGGAGTGATATTGATATGGCTGATGAATTTATAAATAAAGCGAAAGAATATTTGGATACAGTTAAAGACAAACCTTTCTTCCTTTTTTACTCACTTCAACAACCACATGTACCTAGAACGCCTCACCCAAGATTTGAAGGAACCTCAGGAATGGGTCCAAGAGGTGATGTAATAAAAGAAGCGGATTGGTGTATTGGAGAAATGTATGATTACTTAGAGGAAAATGGTATTCTGGAAAATACAATTATAATTATTTCTAGTGATAACGGTCCAGTTTTAAATGATGGCTACTATGATGATGCTGTCGAAAAGTTAGGAGACCATACTCCAGCTGGAAATTTAAGAGGAGGTAAATACAGTCTATATGAAGCTGGAACAAGAGTCCCTTTTATAACTTATTGGAAAGGAAAAGTTAAACCACAAGTCTCTGATGAAGTAGTAACTCAAATCGATTTCTTAAATTCATTTTCATCACTATTGGGTTCAGATACAAAATCTAAAGATGGAGTTGATTTATCAAGTGTATTTTTTGAAAATTCTGGAAAAGGAAGGGATGAACTTGTTATTGAAGCAACTTCAAGAACTGCATTTAGACAAAATAATTGGGTAATGATTCCACCTTATAATCTTCCTGCAACAAATCCTAGAGTAAATATAGAATTGGGTAATTCAAAAGACTATTTATTATTCAATTTAGATGAAGATATTTCTCAACAAAATGATTTGTCAAAAAGCAACCCCGAAAAATTAAATGAAATGATTGCTAGATATGATGAAATTTTGGGAAACAACAAAAAAAAGGCTGAAAAACTTGAACTCGAATAAATAAATGCAAATCTTAGTTACAGGTGGATTAGGATATATAGGTTCACACACTAGTGTTTTATTATTAGAAAAAGGTTATGATATAGTCGTTGTCGATGATCTTTCAAACTCTAATATTGAAGTTTTAGATAATATTTTTAAAATAACAAGTAAAAAACCAGCTTTTGAAAAAATTGATTTAAAAGATAAAAAGGCTGTTTCTAAACTTTTTCAAGATTATACATTTGATGGAATTATTCATTTTGCTGCTCATAAATCTGTAAATGAAAGTGTAAACTATCCTGAAAAATATTTTTCCAATAATGTTGGTTCGCTTGAAAATATTATCGATGAAATAAAATTATTAGAGAATCCAATAAACTTTATTTTTAGCTCAAGCTGTACTGTCTACGGACAAGCTGATTTGATGCCAATAGATGAAAGTTTCCCATTAAAGGAAGCGGAATCACCATATGGTCAATCAAAAAGACAATGTGAGGAAGTTCTTAAATCTCTTCATGATTCAGGGCATAGTTTTAAAAATATTACCTTAAGATATTTTAATCCAATTGGTGCACACCCTTCAGCTTTAATAGGTGAACTTCCCCTTGGGATTCCTGAAAACTTGGTTCCTTACATAACACAAACCGCAATTGGAAAAAGAGAGTGTTTAACTGTCTTTGGAAATGACTACGAAACAGCTGATGGAACATGTGTAAGAGACTACATTCATATTATGGATTTAGCAGAAGTACACATTACTTGTTTAGAAAAATTAATAAGTTCAAATGATGATAGTTTGTTCAAAGTATATAACGTTGGGACAGGTAAAGGAACCTCTGTTCTTGAACTGATCCATATTTTTGAAAATGTTAATGATATAAAGTTAAATTATAAAATTGGAGAGAGAAGAAAAGGAGATGTGGTTACTGCTTATGCAGATACTTCAAAAATTAAAGAAGAATTAAATTGGTCAACAAAAAACAGTTTGAAAAATGCATTGAAATCAGCATGGAACTGGGAACTGAATTTAAATAAGGATGAATAAAAAAATTAAAGTTGAATCACCAGGTAGAATTAATTTAATTGGAGAACATGTTGATTATAATGGTGGTTCTGTCCTTCCAGGAGCTATAGATAAAAAAGTTCAGTTTATAGTTGAAAATATCCCTGGAAATAAATGCTTTATTGAATCAAAAACAATAAATAAAAAATTTGAATTTGACTTTTCTTCACTTGAAAAATCCTCTGAACACTGGCAAAATTATATATTAGGTACTGTTAATAATTTAATCAATAAAAAAAATCAAAGAATATCTGCCTTTTCTTGTGAAATCAATAGCAGTTTACCAATAGGAGCTGGAATAAGCTCATCTTCAGCATTAATATCTGGATTAGCATCGAGCCTAATAGAAATTAATAACCTTGAAATCAAAAAAAATGAAATTGTTGATATTGTTAGCGATGTAGAACACAACTACATTGGACTCAAGGGAGGAATAATGGATCAATTTACTATTCTAAATGGTCAAAAAAATAAATTGATTCATTTGGAGTGCCATTCTAGAAATTTTAAGTACGTAACTGCTGAATTTAAAGATTATCAGATAATTCTTTTAAATACAAACGTAGAACATAATCTCGCTAATACAGCATATAATGATAGAGTTGAAGAGTGTAACTATGCTTTAAAATTAATTAATGAAAAGTATGGTAATAAATTTTCATCCTTATGTGAAGTAGACCTAAACATCATTGAAAGTTTAAAGAATGACATGGATGTTAAAATATATAATAGAGCATCATTTGTAATAAATGAAAATCTAAGAACCCATGATGCAGCAATAAAACTCAATGAATTTAAATTAATGGAAATAGGAAATTTAATGTATCAATCCCATGCAGGTTTAAAAGATTTATATGAGGTTAGTTGTAATGAATTAGATTATTTAGTTGACCTAACTAAAGTGCATGACCAGATATTAGGATCCAGAATGATGGGTGGAGGATTTGGTGGTTGTACAATAAACCTTATTCATAAAAAATTTATAGATAAGTTTATTGAAGAAGCTAGCAAAAGCTACTTTGAAAAGTTTTCTATTAATTTAACCCCAATTGAAATCAATATTTGTGATGGAGTTAAAATAAAAAACCTACAAACAGATTAGTTGTATAAACTCCTGTTATACAAGTTTAAGGCTAACTGAATATTCGAAAATCCCCTGAGGGCGCGCTCTAGCATACAGACTTACCTTTTTTAAAAAAAATAGTGTTGAGTTTACCAAATTTAATCTGCTGTAGGTAAAATTATATATTTTAATGAACGTTTTAATTTTCTAATCTTGAGTCAATTAAATTTTTTAATTCTTCTATTTTATTTCCAATCTCGACTGTTTCCTTATCATCTGAATTAATAAAAATTTTACTTTGACTTAAAATTTGTAATGCACACATTGCAAGACTATCTTGTTTATCCTTGACCGCATACTTGCTTTCATAATCATTAATCATCTCATTTATTTTTTTTGATGCTTTTCTTAGTATTTCCTCTTGTTTTTCATCTACACTCAATGGGTAAATACGATTTCCAATATTTAATTTAATTTTTTGCATTAACCCATTAAATTTAAAATACAATCATCAATATCATCAATCATTTTTCTAATTTTTTTCTTTGCCAATACACTCTCTCCATCAGGTGACATCGCATTAACTAACTTTAGAGAATCATACTTTTTTTTTAGCTCCGCATAATCTTTTTCCTTGTCTTTAAGATTTAATTGCAATAGTTGTAAATCCTCTTTAATTTTTTTATTGTCAATTTTTAAAGAATCATATTTATTTAAAAGTTCATCAATTTTATCATACAAATGATTAACATTCTTTAAAGTTTCTTTCACAATAGAATAGTATTATATAAATTTAAAGCTATATAAAATTATAAACAATTCTTTTAATTAATATCTCATTGAAAAATATAATTTTTGTTTTAATAATAATTTTTTCAATAACATTAAGCTCACAGAAAACAGCTGAAAAAGATATTGAATCCCCAATTGAATTTCCAATTCTACTAAGCGGAAATTTTGGAGAATTAAGATCTAGCGGTTTTCATTCTGGGATTGATATTAAAACTAAAGGTAAAGAAGGTGTTTTGATTAGATCAATAGATTCTGGCTATGTTTCTAGAATACAAGTCTCAACATCCGGTTTTGGTAAAGTTATATATATAAATCATGCTAATAATTTAACAAGTGTTTATGCTCATTTAAGTAGATTCAGCGATAAAATTGAAAAAATAATAAATCAATTACAATACAAAAATAAAAGCTATGAGATAAGGAAATTTTTTAAGAAGAATGAGCTTAAAATTAGTAAAAAAGATATACTGGGTTTCTCTGGTAATACTGGAACTTCCTTTGGTCCACATTTACACTTTGAAATTAGAAAAACAGATACTGAATTACCAATTAACCCTAGATCTTATAAGTTTAAAATTAAAGATACCATTAGACCTTATGTTAAAAGCTTATATATGTATGGTATAAAAAATGGGCTATTAAAAAAAGTAAAATTAGATATAGAAAAAATTAACGATAGTACATATAGATCAAATACTATAAAAACTCGAGATACAATTGGTTTTGGTGTGATATCATATGACAGACAAAATCTAACGAATAATATTTTTGGAAACTATAAATATTCTTTGTTTAAAAATGATTCTCTTGATTTTGAATTCACTTTTGATTCATTCTCTTTCCCAGAAAAACCCATTCAGAAAGAATTTGTTGATTATGAGTTTTTTGTTTTGAATAAATCTAGAATTGTAAAGTTATTTAGTAATAAAGAAAAAAAATTAAGATTTGTTTCAAAAAACAGTAATGGTATAATTATTAATGAAAAAGAAAAAGTTGATATAAAAATAAAACTTAGTGATTATGATAAAAACAACACCTATTTGGTGATTCCATTAATTGGATCAGAAAATAATTATGAATATGACTATGAAGTTGTTTTCCCAAACAATAAAATTATAGATACTGAAAAAGGATATGAATTAGAGTTCAATGGTCATAAACTAAGTATCGACAAAAATACATTTCAAAGAAAATCTAAAATTTTATTTGAGTATGAAAATGACACTCTGTTTGCTTATAATCCTTTCATTGAAGCAATGAAAAATTTTGAAATTAATTTCTTAGTTGATCAAAAATCAACAGGCCAGTATTTATCTCGAAAAAACTATGATGGTTCGTCAAGTTTTGTGTCAAACAAAATAACTAATGGTTATTATAAATTTAAAACTAAATCACTGGGGAAATTCTACATCGATTATGATACAATTTTGCCCTCAATAATCAGAAATAAAAGAATTAACCATAAAAAACAAATCCAGTATTTTATTCGCGATAAAGAAACTGGGATTAAAAGTTATGTTGGTAAAATAAATAATAAATGGGCTCTATTTGAATATGAACCGAAATTGAATAAAATTTTTTTTAAAAATGATACTCTTATCAAAAAAAATCAAATAAATAGAATTGAAATAGAAATTCAAGATCTTGTTGGTAATTCAAAAGTAGTTATTGATTCCTTACAATTTTAGCAATTCTCATCGACGAACATTTTCAAAAAATCAACTACATAATCTACCTCATCAATCGTATTATATTTAGAGAAAGAAAATCTTAAAGAGATCTTTTTAATATCATTTTCGGTTTGTATTTCTGAGAGAACATGTGATGGTTTTTGACTTCCTGATTGGCACGCACTTCCACCAGAGCATGCAATACCAGCTAAATCCAATTTAAAGTTTAATAAAGTCTTTTTTTCAACTGAGATTGGAAGACATATATTCAAAATTGCATATGAGGAATTATTTTTTGAAGAATTACCATTTATTTTACTGTCGGGAACAGATTTTTTAATAGAATTGATAAAATGTTCTTTTATTTGAAGAACATTTTTTGAATCTTTTTCTAGCCTATTATATGACGATTCAAAAGCCTTTTTCAAACCTGCAATATTGTGTATACTTTCAGTTCCACCCCTTAATCCTCTTTCTTGAGATCCACCCTCAATTAGTGGTAGTAAATTTGTACCATTTTTTACATAAATAAAACCAACTCCTTTTGGTCCATGAAACTTGTGAGCTGAGCATGTTATAAAGTCAATTTTTGTTTTACTTAAGTCCAGATTATAATGTCCAATAGTTTGAACAGTATCACTGTGAAAAAAGGCATTATTTGATTCACATAATTCACCGTACTCATTCAAATCTATCATTGTACCAATCTCATTGTTTATATGCATCAAGCTAACTAAAGTCTTTTCATCAGAATTTTCAAGAAGTTCTTTAAGTTGATTTTTATCTGGATTTCCATTTTCATCAACATTAAGAAAATCAAGAGAAAGTTTTTTATTTTTTGATATAGTCTCGACTGAGTTTAAAACGGCCTTGTGTTCAATTTTAGTTGAAATAATTCTTTTAATTCCTAAAGATTCAACAGCCGATTTAATAATCATATTATTTGATTCTGTTCCTCCACTTGTAAAAATGATTTCTGAGGGTGAAACATTTAGTTTTTCAGCTATATATTTTCTTGAAAGCTCTAACAATGATTTAGAACTTCTTCCAAATGAATGAGTTGAGGATGGATTTCCAAAATTATTTTTCATTACCTCAGAAATAACACCAATAACCTCATTGCTTATTTGTGTTGTTGCAGCGTTATCAAAATAAATTTTTTTCATCTAAGACTAGCTTTTCAAAGATATGGGATTTTGATTAGTTTTATATAATCTTATGATCAATAAAATATCTAGCAAAGACAATACTACATTTAAGTATGTTAAAAAACTTTTTGATAAATCATCTTTTCGAAAAAAGGAAAAAAAATTTATTGTTGAAGGAACTAGAGAAATAGATTTATGCTCTAAATCAAAATTCGAAATTGAATGCATTTTTGTTTCAGATAAAAAAAATCAAAACTTCAATTATTCAAATATTGAAACAATTTTAATAACTGAAGATTTAATAAAAAAAATAATCTATCGAGAAAGTGAAGGTGTTTTTGCAATAGTCAAAGAAAAAAAACAGCAATTAAGTGATTTAAAATTAAATAAAGACGAACTAATTCTAGTTCTTGAAAATCCTGAAAAACCTGGTAATGTCGGTGCTATTATGAGAACTTTCGAGGCTTGTGGTTTTAAAAATATAATAATGATTGACACAAAAATTGATATATATAATCCTAATACAATAAGATCCAGTATAGGAGCTGTTTTTCAATTAAATGTTTTTAAAATGAATTCCGAAGATATTTTTGATTTTTTTAAAAAACATGATTTTAAAGTTTATAGTTCATTTATAAAATCCAAAATAAAATTTACAGAAATAGATTTAAAAGAAAGATGTGCTTTGGTCATGGGGCCTGAAAAATCTTCCATAAGTGAAATATTTATGAAAAATTCTGATGAACTTATTAGTATTCCAATGTTTGGTAATGTTGATTCCTTAAATTTATCTGTTTCAACAGGAATAATCTTATACGAAGCTGTAAATCAGAGAAAATTCTCTTAAATTTAAGTGATGGATTTTACTACTGATGATAAGACTGTAAACTTGCAAATAGCTAGAGAGTATAAGAGCTTATTGAAAATTAGTTATCAAACGTTAAGTGAAGATGATAAAACTCTAATAAGGAAAGCTCTTGACTTAGCAATAGAAGCTCATAGTTCTCAAACAAGAAAATCAGGAAAACCTTATATATTTCATCCAATTTCTGTTGCTAAAATTGTAGCCTCCAAAATTGGACTTGATGCACAAAGCATTGCCTCTGCATTATTACATGATGTTGTTGAAGACACTAAATACTCCATAGAAAAAATTGAGGAAATTTTTGGAAAAGAGATTGCTAAAATTGTTGATGGTCTTACTAAAATATCCAAGTTGAAAAAAGATAAAATACTATCTATTCAAGCTGAAAATTTTAGAAAAATGCTTTTGACATTAAATGATGATATAAGGGTAATTCTAATAAAAATTGCTGATAGGCTTCATAATATGAAAACTCTGGATTTTTTGTCTGAAGAAAAACAATTAAAGATATCATCAGAAACTTTATACATATACGCGCCTATTGCTCATAGGATTGGACTTTATGAAATAAAAACTGAATTAGAGGATTTAAGTTTAAAATATACAGACTCTGAAGTATACGATGAAATAAAAACCAGTCTTGAAAAAACTAAAGATGATCAAAATTTATACATAAGAAACTTTGCTAGGAAAATTTCGGAGAAATTAAAGTCCGAAAATCTTGAATTTAAAATAAACGGGAGATCTAAATCTATCTATTCAATTAGAAATAAGATCATCAAAAAAAATATAAGTATTGATGAGGTTTATGATCGATTTGCAGTTAGAATAATTTATGATGCTGAACCTGTTTTGGAAAAGTTAATTGCCTGGAAAATATATTCAATTGTAACAGATGTTTATAGGCCTAATCCTACTAGATTGAGAGATTGGATTTCAACACCAAAATCAAATGGATATGAAGCCCTACATATCACAGTTGTTGGACCAAATAAAAGATGGATTGAAGTACAAATTAGATCAACAAGGATGCATGAAATCGCTGAAAGAGGGTATGCAGCTCACTATAAATATAAACTTGGCGATGACAAAGAAAGTGGATTAGAAAAATGGTTAAATAGATTACAAGAAGTTTTAAAGAATCCAGACTCTAGTGCCGTCAATTTTGTTGAGGATTTTAAACTTAATTTATATTCTGATGAAATATTTGTTTTTACACCCGAGGGAGACTTAAAATCTCTTCCAAAAGGATCTACTGCTTTAGACTTTGCATTCCATATTCATTCAGGTTTAGGACTTAAAACTCGTGGAATAAAAGTAAATGGAAAAATTGTGCCACTAAACTTTAAATTAAGTAGTGGCGAACAAGTTCAAATAATAAAAAGTAATAATTCCAAACCAAGTGCAAGTTGGTTAGATTTTGTAATTACATCAAAAGCTAAATCTGCAATAAGATCCTCGATCAAAGAAAATAAAAAACAAATTGGCGAAGAGGGTAAAGAGATACTGAGAAGAAAACTTAAGCAACTCAAAATAAACTTTAATGAAAATAACATTAATAAAATTCAAAATTTCTTCAATCTGCAAACCTCATTAGATTTATTTTACAGGATTGGTATTGGTACAATTGACAATAGTGAACTTAAAAAATATGCTAATTCACAGAATGCAATTATAAAATTTTTCAGAAGAAAAATTTCAGATAAACCATTAAATAAATCAAATGATACTATCAACACAACTTATGATCAATTAGTTTTTGGAAACAACGACGAAAGACTTGACTATACATTGTCAAATTGTTGTAGCCCTGTTGCTGGTGATAAAGTTTTTGGATTTGTCACTGTTAATGATGGTATTAAAGTTCACAAATATGATTGTAAAAATTCAATAAGTATGCAATCAAAATTTGCTTATAGAATCTTAAAATGTAAATGGATTGATTCTACTCAACATGATTACACATCTAAAATTCAAATCATAGGAATTGATAATATTGGACTTGTTAACCAAATAACAACAGTCATTTCTGAAAACCTAAGTATTAATATGAGAAAAATGTCTTTTGATACCGAGGGCGATACCTTCAAAGGTTCAATTACTTTCAGAGTTAAAAATAAAAATATTGTTGATAAGTTAATTCAAAGGATAAAAAAAATTAAGGGAGTTTACAAGGTTGTTAGAGATTAATATTTAATTTAGATGAAGATTAAATGACTGAAAAAATAAAAGACAATCAGCAAGTCGTAAAAGATGTTTTCTCTAAATATCTTGACTCTAAATCCCATAGAAAAACACCAGAACGATATGCCATACTAAAAGAAATTTATAACCTTGAGGATCATTTTGATATTGAATCTCTATATGATCTTATGAAAAGAAAAAAATACAGAGTCAGTAGAGCAACTCTTTACAATACAATTGAACTACTTTTAGAATGTCATTTAGTTAGAAAACATCAATTCGGCACTACTCAAGCTCATTATGAAAAATCATATTTCGATCGACAACATGATCATATAATTTTAACTGATACTGGTGAAGTAATTGAATTCTGTGATCCTAGAATACAAAACATAAAGGAAAGTATAGAAGATATTTTTAATATAAGTATTGATAAGCATTCTTTGTATTTCTATGCTTCAAAAAATAAAAAATGAAAATAGACTTAATTTTAGGCCTTCAATGGGGAGATGAAGGAAAAGGTAAAATTGTTGATGTTTTAACAGAGAATTACAATATTATAGCTAGGTTTCAAGGTGGGCCTAATGCAGGACACACACTGGAATTTGACGGTATTAAGCACGTTCTGCATACCATTCCTTCCGGAATTTTTCATGATAATAAATTGAATATAATTGGAAATGGTGTTGTAATTGACCCAGTTATCCTAAAAACCGAAATTGATAAATTACATGAACTTGATGTTGATTTGAGTGAAAAGCTTATGATATCTAGAAAGGCTCACTTGATACTACCAACTCACAGGTTAATAGATAAAGCATCTGAACTGTCAAAAGGGAAGAAGAAGATTGGATCAACTCTTAAAGGAATTGGTCCAACTTACATGGATAAAACAGGAAGAAATGGTCTTAGAGTTGGAGATTTAGAGCTAGATGGATGGGAGGAAAAATTCAATAACTTGACAAAAAAACATCTTAATCTTATTGATAATTTTAATGTAGATTTTGATTTTAACATACAAAAACTGTCCGATGAATTTACAGAATCAATAAAATTTCTTAAAAAAATTAAATTTATTGATAGTGAACATTTTTTGAATAGATCAATTGATGAAGGAAAAAAGGTATTAGGAGAAGGTGCACAAGGATCTTTGCTTGATATAGATTTTGGAACATATCCATATGTAACCTCATCAAATACAACTTCAGCTGGAGCGTGTACAGGACTTGGAATTGCACCTAATAAGATAAATAAAGTTTATGGGATTTTTAAGGCATATACAACAAGAGTTGGAAGTGGTCCTTTTCCCACAGAATTATTTGATTCGACAGGTGAAAGAATGGCCAAAATTGGCAATGAGTTTGGAGCTACTACTGGTAGACCTAGAAGATGTGGATGGCTAGACCTTGTATCATTGAAACACTCTATAACAGTCAATGGTGTGACTGATCTAATTATGATGAAAGGTGATGTGCTTTCTGGTATTGATAAAATAAAGGTTTGTAGTAAATATAATTATAATGGAGAGGTTGTTGATTATATGCCTTTTTCAATTATGGATGAAAATATTGAGCCTATCTATGAAGAAATTGATGGATGGGAAGAGGATATCACTCAAGCAAAATCATACAATGATTTACCATTAAATTTTAAAAATTATGTTGCATTTCTTGAGGATAAACTAAATTTAAAAATTAAAATAGTTTCAGTTGGACCAGATAGAAAACAAACAATATTCGTTTAGGTTTATCTTAACTTATATTCTATTATCAATTTTTTTTTCAATTAGTCTACAATCACAAGAGAAAAATATTGAAATAAAGAGTGCAGGTTCTTTTGACAGAAATGAGTCTCTTTTTCCTGATGGAAATATTCTTAGTGAGAGTGAAACTAAAAAAGTTCATCTAAGGCATGATGAAATGGATATCTTTTCAAAAAAATCTATTTTTTTTCAAAAAAGAAACTCATTTATTGCAACAGGCAGTGTTCATGTAATGCAGGGGGATTCAATTAACCTATTTTGTGATTCATTGAATTATGATGGATTAACTAAAAAAATTTCAAGCTATGGTTCTGTAAGGTTTATAAATGATGAAATGGAATTAAATTCGAGCGTTCTATTTTTTGATAGAAATATAAACGAGATATTTTTTAATGAGAATGGAAAAATAATTGATAGTTTATCTACAATCGAAAGTAAAAACGGCAAGTACTTAATTGATCAAAAAAAATATGAATTTGAAAAAAATGTAATAATTAATAATCCAGATTATAAAATAAGATCCAACATGATGGATTATTTTATAGATTCAGAACAGGCTTATTTTTTCAAACAATCAACTATAAAAACTGATACTTATACTATTTTTTGCAATGAAGGTTATTATGATACTAAAAAGAAAATTGGAATATTTAAGAATCAAGCCAATGTAAGAAATGATGAGAGAACTATTTATGGAGATAGTATTTATTTTAATGATAATCTTCAATATGCAAGTGCTTCAAAAAACATCAGGATTATAGATCAAGAAGAAAATTTAGTTATTAAAGGTGAGTATGCTGAGGTTTTTGAAAAATTAGATTCTGCACTAATTACCAAAAACCCCATTGCAATTAATATTACCAAAAGTGATTCTCTTTTTATAAAAGCAGATACTCTTTTCTCAATTGGGAAAAAAGATAAAAGGAAAATAATTGGTTATTATAATGTTAAATTTATTAAAGGATCAATGAGTGGAAAATCTGATAAAATTGAAATTGATAAATTTTTAGGTCTCACAACATTCAGCAGAAAAAAATTAACAAAACGTCAAATTCAAATTTTAACTGAAAATGAAATCAATAAGCTTAATCCAATCATATGGGACGGTAACAGTCAAATAAGTGGAGATGAAATTATTTTAAAAGAAAATTTGGAAAAGAATGTAATTGACTCATTAAAAATATCAAATAATAGTTTTATTGTTGAGATTGATACAATCAGCAAGGGAAAAAATTACAATCAAATGAAAGGAATTAAATTATTTGGAAAAATAATTGACAACAAACTAAATAAAGTTAAAATTGATAAGAACGCTGAACTAGTTTATTATATGTATGACGAAAATCAAGAACTTATAGGAATAGATAAGGCAATTGCCAGTTCTATTTTAATTTCCTTCAAAGAAAATGGGATAGATGATATCATTTTTTTCAACCAACCGGAGGGAGTTTTATATCCAGAAGACCAACTTGAGGAAAATCAGAAAACACTTTTTGGTTTCATCAATAGATTTGAAGAAAGAATCACCAAAGAGGAAAATTTTAATTAATTGATCGATAAATTCAAAAACTTTCAGGCTCAAATTGTTCCAAATCCTTTATCAATCGAAGTTGTAAAAGCTGAGGGCTCTTATATATATGGAAAAAATAAAAAATATTTGGATTTTGTTGCTGGTGTCTCTGTTTGTAATATTGGTCACAGCAACAAGAAAGTTTTCAGAGCAGTTTCAAAACAACTAAAAAAATACTCACATGTCATGGTATATGGGGAATTTGTTCTAGAGCCTAGTGTGAATTTATGTGAACTACTAATAAGAAATTTGCCAGATAACCTCAACTCAGTTTACTTGACCAATTCTGGAACAGAAGCTGTTGAAGCTGCTTTAAAAATTAGTAAGCGAATTACTGGGAGGTCAAAAATAGTTTCAGCAAAGAATTCTTATCATGGCAGTACTCATGGATCATTAAGTGTCTCGGGCTATGAAAACAGAAAAAGAGCATATAGACCTCTCTTACCTAACATTGAATATTTAAAGTTTAATTGTGATGATCTATCATTGATTGATGAAAATACTGCTTGTGTAATTTTAGAAACCATCCAAGGCGGAGCTGGATTTATAACTCCTGAGAATAATTTTTTAATTAAAGTAAAAAAAAGATGTGAAAAGGTTGGAGCTCTAATGATTTTAGACGAACTACAAACTGGCCTTGGGAGAACTGGAAAACTATTTGCTTTTGAACACTACGAAATAAGACCAGATATTTTATTACTGGGAAAGGCTCTTGGTGGTGGCTTCCCTATTGGAGCAATGATTACAAAAAAATGTAATATGGATCTACTGCAAAAAAATCCAATTTTAGGACACATAACCACATTTGGTGGACATCCAGTAATTGCAGCCGCAGGATTTGAGACCCTTTCTATCATAATTCAGAATAAATTATCCAAAAAAGCAATTGAGAAAGAAAATCTTTTTAAAGAACTATTGGTCCACCCATTAATCAATGAAGTAAGGAGTAAAGGTTTAATGATTGCATTAATTATGAAGAATGATATAATAGCCAATCAATTGGTGATTAAATCTTTAAATAACGGGCTTATATTATTTTGGTTACTTTATGAAAAAAGGGCTGTAAGAATAACTCCTCCCCTAACAATATCAAATTCAGAAATAAAAAAAGGCTGTAAAATAATTCTATCTGTTCTTAACTCAATCTAAAATGTTAATAAATTTTTAATAAAGTTAATTTGAAAAAATATTAACTCTTGAGATAGTATATATTTTTAAACAAAATTATCTATGCAATCTGATAATAATGATTTAGTTGAGAAGTTTGAAAAAATGATTCATTCAGATTCCTCTATTTTTTTAGATACTGACGAAATTGAGGAAATAATTCTTTATTACTTTAATGACGGAGATATTAGTATGGCTCAGAAAGCAATTGATCTTGGGAACAGCTTATATCCTAAATCAATCAATATTAGTATTTTACACTCTGAAATTCTTCTATTGAAAGGTAATTTAAATAAGTCATATGAACTCATAGAAAATTTATTAGAATTTAATCATAATAGTCAGGATCTAGTTTTTCAAAAAGCAAAAATTCTTAATAAAATGAAAAAATATATGGATTCAATTTCCATATTGAAAAATATAACGTACAGTGATCAATTAAATTTTTTCATACTAGACCTACTTTTAAAAAATTATATGAATGTTGAAGATTATGACAATTCGATAGAAATTTTAATCAAAATACTAGTCTTATACCCAGATGATAAAAATTACTTTGATAAATTAATCTCATGTTTTAATCTATCGTCAAAAGAGGACGAAGCAATTGATTTTCTAAATGATTATCTCGAAAAAAATCCATATTCTGCAAATGCATGGTTCGAGATTGGTAAACTATATTTTAAAAAAAATAAAATTAAAGAAAGTATAGCAGCTCACGAATTTGGAGTAATCAGTGATGAATCATTTTCATCATGTTATATAGAACTTGGCAAGATTTATGAAAAAAAAGAGGAATTTAAAAAGTCCATCTATTACTACAAAATAGTAAATAATTTAAATAAAGACTCATCGTTTAGTCTTTACAGACTTTCCAGATGCTATGAAAAAATCGGGGATTATGACAACGCGTTAAAATACTTAAATGTTATAATTGAAAAAGATCCATTGTATGAAAAAGCATGGATTTCAATTGCTAAGTATTATTTAAGAAAAAATGATCACGATAAAGCCATTGAAAATCTCAATAAAGCTTTAAATATAATTTCAAACAATTATTAGTAGTTTTACTTCTGTGAAGTTTACTAATAATTATTATCCAATTATTTTATTAAAGGGTATGTTAATGGGAATAGCTGATTTAATCCCAGGTGTTTCTGGTGGAACAATAGCTCTAATAACTGGAGTTTATAAGGATTTAATTTCTGCATTGAATAATATAAATCTCAAAAATATTTTTAAAGATCTGTTCAAAAACTTTAAGTTAAATAAATTTGATTTTTTGAGTGTTCTTGGACTAGGCATTATTTTAAGTATCATTTTATTTAGTAAACTAATTTTATTTCTTTTAGAAAATTATAATAATCAAATCAGTTCATTTTTTTTTGGACTAATAATTTGTAGTGTTTATGTTTTGTTAAAAAAAGTTAAACCCATTAAAATATTAGATATTATTCTTCTTTTATTTTCTTCTTTTATAATTTACCAGCTCTTAAAAATAAATGCATTTGAAAAGGAAATAGATATAACCTACATTTTTATGTGTGGTTTTTTATGTTCTAGTGCAATGATATTACCTGGAATTTCGGGCTCTTATATTTTACTAATATTGGGAGCCTATAAATTTATGTTGAAAAAACTAAATACTGTTTTTTTAAATGACTCTGACTCTCATTTATATATAATAGCCTTTGCTTTAGGTGCAATTAGTGGAATTTTAATTTTTTCCAGAATAATAAAATGGCTTTTTAAAAATTTTGAAAATAAAACCTTAATATTTATGATTGGATTTATTTTGGGTTCCGTAACGAAAATTATTCCTGATAATAACAGAGATCAGGAAATCATAGGTATCTACGATTTTTTCATTAGTGACATGTCATTAGTTTTTTGGGCTTTTCTTGGCTTTACAGTTATTATAATTCTTAACACAATTAGTAAAAAAAATGAGATACAATAGAGATTGGAATAAGGTAAGTTCCATGGAGATTTTTTTACATGGTATAATTATGGGATCGATTAATAAATTACCTGGAATTTCCGGTGGACTATATTCATTAATAATTGGCTTTTATAACCATTTAATGCAATCAATAAAATCTTTGAATTATACTAATTTTAAAATTCTTAGAAACAAGGGAGGTAAAAAATTCATGAAAAGCATCAATGGTAATTTCCTTCTTTTCATTTCATTTGGAATGATTATGAGTTATTTTTCAACCTCCAAAATTCTTGATTATTTTTTGATTAAAAATGAACTTTATGTATGGTCGGTTTTTTTTGGATTAATAATTGGTTCACTATACATTTTAATAAAAAGAATTGAAAAAACAGATATTAAAACAATCTTCTATTTAATTTTTGGATTATTATTTGGAATATTAATTAGTTTAAGTGAACCACTATATGAAAACAGGAACTTATTATTTGTGTTTTTTTGCGGTTTTATAAGTATATGCGGAATTACAATTCCTGGACTATCAGGCTCATTTTTACTCATTTTATTAGGAAACTATAAATTACTATTAGTTGACTCAGTAAATAATTTTTATAATTTAATTTCAAATTTATTTTACTCATCAGATGATAAATTAATTGTTGAAAATGAGTTGATAAATATCTTATTGATATTTTTTGTCGGTTCAGTTATAGGACTTATTATTTTATCTAAATTTTTAACATTTTTAACAAAAAACTATCCCAATCAATTGGATCATCTAATAATAGGTTTTGTTTTGGGGACATTATCAATTGTTTGGCCATGGAATCAAATAAAAAATAATATTGATTTAATTGAAATTTCAACTGGTACAAACTCATTTGCAATTTTTTTGATTCTAATTGGATTAATTTTAACAGTTATAATTAATAATTATGTCGATAAAAAAAATATACGGACTAATAGGTAGAAATATAGACTATTCCTTTTCGTCAAAATATTTCAGTAATAAATTTAAGAATGAAAAAATTATTGATTGTGAATATAAAAATTTTGATTTAGCTAAAATTGAAGATTTTAATACTTTAGAAATTTCTAAAATTAAAGGTTTAAATGTTACAATACCTTACAAAGAAAAAATAATTCCTTTCTTAGATAAAATTGATAAATCTGCAAGTGAAATTGGTGCAGTTAATACAATTGCAAAAAAAAATAATAAATTAATTGGTTACAATACTGATTTTATTGGTTTCATTAATAGTTTTAAAAATAATTTGAATTTTAATAATGCTCTAATATTAGGAACAGGAGGAGCATCAAAAGCAATACAATATGCTCTCAATATTAAGAAAATAAATTTTGATATTGCTTCACGACAAAAAAATATAAAATACAAGAGCTACAAAAAAATTAATGAGAGTTTGAATGAGTATGATTTAATTATAAATACTACACCGATTGGAACATATCCTAATGTTTCTGAGAAACCTAAGCTTAATTACAGTCTTTTAAGTAAAAAACACTTTTGCTATGATTTAATTTATAACCCAAAAAAATCAAGTTTTCTTATTGAATGTGAAAAAAAAGGGGCTAAAACAATTAACGGATTGGAAATGCTTCAATCACAAGCAGAAGAAAGTTGGATAATTTGGAATAGCATGAGTTAATAAAATATTATTAACTTAAAGCTATATTTTTATGTCGACTTCAAAAAAAAATATAGTTATTGATTTAAAAAGGAATTTTCAAGAAAAAAATTCCTTAATCAATAGATTGAAGGATCTAATAAATTCAGACCTGTCTAATATTGATAAATTAAGAGATTTTAAATCCATTAGAGAAAATTGGATAAAGATTGGTAAAGTACAAAGTCATTTATCATTTGGATTAAACAACTCTTATAAACATCACATTAAACTTTTTTATGATTACTTATATCTTGATAAGGGAATCAAAGAAAAAGATCAGGAGTATAATAAAAAAATAAAGGAAAGCATTCTAGAGGAAGCTAATAGGGTAAAGTCATATGGTGATAAATTAAAGAGCTACAGAGAATTACTATTGTTAATCAAAAAATGGAACTATTTAACAGGTCCAGTAAAGGGAGATGAAGAAAAAAAGATGAATGATAGATTTGACTCTATAATTCAAGTAATTAAGGAAAATAAAAAAGACTATTTAAAAAATAGAGATAAACATGATAAAAAGAATATAGAGATAAAAAAAGATCTAGTTGATGATTTTAAAAAATTAATGAACGATAAGGTTGAGGAAAAAAATCAATGGATAAAAAAAATAAATCAAATAGAAAAAATTAAAGATGAATTTATTGGAATGGGACCAATAAAATCTTCTGAGAATAATGAACTTTGGAAGGAATTTAAATCTATAAATAAAGAATTTATAAAAGAAAAAAATCTTTTTTTTAAAAACCTCAAAAAAACCTATAGTGATAATATAAAAAAGCAAATCAATTTAATTGAAGAATGTAAAAAATTAAGCGAGTTAAAAAAAATTAAAATTTCTGATTTACAAGATCTAAAAAAAAGGTTTAAAGAAATTAAAAACATTCCATTCAAAAGGAACAAAGAAAATTGGAATATTTTCTTAAATGAATACAATATTTGCTACAGTAAGATTGATCAATTAAAAAATGAGAAAAATGAAAAAGAAAAAGAGATTGTAAAGCAAATAAATAGATTAATAGATGATTTGAAAAATAATTTTTCAATTGAAAAAATCTCTACTACAATTGATGAATGGGCTAAAATTCAAAAGAAAAATTCATCTAAAGATTTATTGGATTTAATAAAACTTTTAAATAAGGAGTTTAAGAACTTAGGATTAACTAAAAATGAAATTGAATCTCATGTTCTAAAAGTTAAGACAAAGCTGATGGATGATAATGAAAAGAACACAGAAAAAATTAAACTGAGAAAAAAAATTCAAGATTTAAGTAAACAGATTTCCCAACTAGAAAACAACTTAAACTTTTTTAAGAAAGGATCAGACAATAAGGTTTTAGATGGTGTTTATAGTGATATTGAAAAATTAAAAATACAATTACAAAAAAATGAGAAAAAATACACACTCATAAAATAATTAATTCATTTTTTTTACCATCTCCCAAATAGAGTTTAACTCATTTTCATCTAATTTATCAATATTTGTATTTTTATTTTCAATAATTTTTTCAAGTTTTTTGTATCTACTTATAAACTTGTTAGTAGATTTTTTTAAGGACTCATTTGAATCAATTCCAATATGACGAGAATAATTAACTAGGGAAAATAAAAGATCCCCAAACTCTTCTTCAATTTTCAATTTTTCCTTATCGATTAATGCTTCAGTAAATTCATTATATTCCTCAATTACTTTATTTATTGAATCTTCAATATTTTTAAAATCAAAACCTACGGCCGCAACCTTTTCCTGAACCCTGCTTGTTCGGATTAAGGTTGGTAAATTATTTGGAACTCCATCAAGTATACCTTTATTTGATTTTTTTGATTTTAGTTTTTCCCAATTTTTTTTAACATCATCTTCATTATTAACTTTTACGTCAGAATAAATATGTGGATGTCGATATATCAATTTTTTTATTAATGATTCAACTACATCATCAAAGTTGAAATGATTTTTTTCAGAAGCAATTTTTGAGTAGAAAACTACATGAAGAAGTAAATCTCCTAGCTCTTCTTTTATTTCATAATAATCTTCTTTATCAATAGCATCAATCAACTCATAAGCTTCTTCGATGGTCAAACTCTTTAAAGATTTTAAAGTTTGTTTTTTATCCCATGGGCATTTATCTCTCAAATCATTCATAATTTGAATTAAATCTTCAATTGAATACTTCATCTTTTTCATTATTTTAAGAATTTCATAGGATAATTAACATCAATTTGTCCACGAGAAATTTTATTTAATTTTTTTTGAATCAAAGTTCTTTTAAATTTTGATATTTTATCAGTAAATAAAACACCTTGAATATGATCATATTCGTGAAGAATTACCCTTGATAAAATTCCATTAAAATCCAACGAGTGTGAATTAAATTCTTCATCAAAAAAATCAATTTTAATTGAATCAAATCTTTCAATATCTTCCCTTATATCTGGGATACTTAAGCACCCCTCATTAAAACTACATTTTTCATTATTTAAAAAAGTTACTGTTGGGTTTATAAAAACTCTTTTCAAGTTTTTTAATTCATAATCTGTTACTTCCTTTTCTTCAAAAAAAGGAGACGCATCAATTACAAATAATCTAATTTGTCTACCAATTTGAGGTGCAGCTAAACCTACACCCTCAGCATTATACATAGTATCCCACATATCACTTATTAGCTCATTTAAGTTTGGATATGATGAGTCAATATCAACACATTTTTTTTTTAAAATTGAGTTTCCATATGATAGAATTGGTAATATCATTTATTTCTTTTTAAAAATGATTCTAATATTAATGATGCACTAACTTTATCTAGGTTTCTTTTATCGATTCTTAACTTCTTTTTTTTTGTTACTTGATTTATATAAATCCTAGACAATTTAGATGTAAACCTTTCGTCTTCCCTTTCAATTATCAAATCTGGTATATTTAATTTTATTTTTTTTATAAATTTTTTTATTGATTCCTCTATTTCAAAAAAATTGTTTTTGTTGTTTTTAGGTTCACCAATTACCAAAATAGAAATATTTTCTCTTGCAATTATCTCCACCAAATAGTTTATTAACTCTTTTGTATTAATTGTAGCTAACGGAGATGCAATCAAACGTAAATCATCAGTTATTGAAATACCACATCTTTTTTCTCCATAATCAAGTCCCAAAATTTTACTCATTAGACAAAATTAACCATAATCTAAATAAAAAAAATATATTCGAATGATAGATTATATTTGTATAAAAATTATCATGAAAGAATTAATTGAATCGGCTTGGGAGGATAGGTCATTAATAGAAAAAGATGCAACTAAGAATGCTATACTTAAAACCATCGACCTATTGGATAATGGTGAAATTAAAATTGCTGAAAAAAATAATGGAAATTGGTCTGTTAACCAATGGATAAAGAAAGCTGTTATTCTCTATTTTCCAATAATGAAAATGCAATCAATTGAAGTTGGACCATTTGAATTTCATGATAAAATACCTTTAAAAACAGGTTTTAAGGAAAAAGAAATTAGAGTAGTTCCACATGCAGTCTGCAGATACGGATCTTTTATAGAAAAGGGTGCAATACTAATGCCCAGTTATGTCAATATAGGGGCAAATGTTGGTTCAGGAACTATGGTAGATACTTGGGCAACAGTAGGAAGTTGTGCTCAAGTTGGTAAAAATGTTCATATAAGTGGTGGTGTGGGAATTGGAGGTGTACTAGAGCCAGTACAAGCTTCACCTGTTATAATTGAAGATAATGTTTTTTTAGGGTCTAGGTGTATTGTTGTCGAGGGAGTTAGGGTTGAACATGAGGCAGTACTGGGAGCTAATGTTGTTTTAACCGCCTCAACTAAAATTATTGATGTAACTGGAGATGAACCAAAATATATTAAAGGGTATGTGCCTGAAAAGTCTGTTGTTATACCTGGCTCAGAACCAAAAAATTTTAAAGCTGGAACTTTTAATGTACCATGTGCTTTAATTATTGGAAAAAGAAAGGAAAGTACCAATAAAAAGACATCTCTAAACGATGCATTAAGAGATTTTAAAGTCTCAGTGTAATCAATTCAAGTCTAAATTTTCAATGATTGAAATAGAAAAATGCGTTAAAGTAATTAAAAGCGGTGGGATTATTCTCTATCCTACTGATACGATATATGGCCTAGGTTGTGATGCATATAATTTAAACGCAATAAGAAAAATTAATATTATAAAGGGAAGTGATCCAGAAAAACCACTTATTTATTTAATGAATGATTTAAATATGTTGAAAAAATATGTTGAAAATATTCCTGATTTTGCTATTAATTTTCTTTTACGAAAGAAACCTACCACATTAATTTTTAAAAATTTAAAATCTACAAAATTGTCATTTGATTCTATTGCAGTAAGAATACCTAAAAATAAATTTTGTCTTGATATAATTTCTAGATTAAATAATCCTATTACCTCAACTTCCGCTAATATAACCGGACTACCATTTCCAAAAAGTATTCATGAAATTGACAATGTAATCATTGATCAAGTTGATTATTTTGTAAAATCTGATAAAGTTAGTAAGTTAAAACCCTCAAGTATAATTGAGATTAAGGATAATTTAAGTTTTGAAAAAATTAGATAGTTTTTAATGAATAAGCTCAGTACCCAAAATATTAATATCTCAATAATTAACTTAATTTCTGATGTTGCTGTAAAAGAAAATATAGAAATATATTTAGTTGGTGGTTTCGTAAGGGATTTGATACTTCAGAGAAAGTCAAAGGATATTGATGTCTTAGTTATAGGAAATGGAATAGATTTTGCCAATGTTGTTGCAAAAAAAACAAATGGTAAAATACAAGTTTTTAAAAACTTTGGAACAGCTATGTTAAAGACGAAAGATTATGAAATTGAATTTGTTGGGGCGAGAAAGGAAAGTTATAATTCCGATAGTAGAAAACCCATAATTGAAGAAGGAAGCCTTGAGGATGATCTATCTAGGCGTGATTTTACAATTAATACATTAGCTATTTCATTAAATAGAAACAACTATGGAGAAATAGTTGACTTATTTGATGGTATTAATGATATAAAAAGAAAGATAATTAAAACACCTAAAGACCCTCAAGTCACATTTCATGACGACCCACTAAGAATGTTTAGAGCGGCTAGGTTTGCGTCGCAACTAAATTTTAAAATTGATAAAGAGAATATTGATTTCATTAAAAAAGAAAAAAACAGAATAAACATAATTTCAAAAGAGAGAATAAATGTTGAGGTGAATAAAATTTTAATGTCTGATAAGCCATCCATTGGATTTAAGGCGCTTAATGAAACTGGGTTATTAAATATAATTCTTCCTGAAATTTATGATCTACATGGAGTGGATGAGATTGAAGGAAAAAAACATAAAGATAACTTTCATCATACTTTAAAAGTAGTTGATAATATTTGCGAAAAAACCAATAAGATGTGGCTAAGATGGGTTGCTTTACTACATGATATTGGAAAACCAAGAACGAAAAAATTTCATAAAAAAATAGGATGGACATTTCATGGTCATGAATATGTTGGGGCTAAGATGGTAGATAGAATATTTAAAAGACTTAAATTACCTTTAAATGACAAGTTAAGTTATGTTAAAAAACTCGTTTCACTAAGTTCACGACCAATAGTACTTTCTTTGGAAAGTATTACTGATTCAGCGGTAAGAAGATTAATTTATGATGCTGGTGAAGATATTGATGACCTTCTAACTTTATGTGAAGCAGATATAACAACAAAAAATGAATATTTACAAAAAAAATATCTTAATAATTTTAAAATTGTTCGAGAAAAAATAAAGCTAGTTGAAGAAAGAGATCATATTAGAAACTTCCAACCACCTGTTTCTGGTGAAGAAATTATGAATTATTTCAATTTAAAACCATGTAAAGAAATAGGAATAATAAAAGACTTCATTAAAGAGTCAATTTTAAATGGAGATATAACTAATTCTTATGATGAAGCTAAAGAATTGATGATAAAAAAAGGTAAAACTTTAGGATTAAGTGTAAATGAATAAAAATTTTATTTTTTTCAGTAAACTTTCGCTTGTTTTAGTGCTGTTTGTTATTCTTGCTGGTTCACTAGTTAGAATGACTGGTAGTGGAATGGGTTGTCCAGATTGGCCAAAATGTTTTGGATATTTAATTCCACCAATAAATATTGAAAAAATCACTTGGAAACCCAATCAAACTTATAATAAAGGGGTTATGATTCTGTATGATAAGAAGTTTTTTAATTCTAAAAAGACATTTATATCAAAAAGTAGTTTTGAATCTAGTAATTGGACTCCTTATACAAAGCATGATTATACTAAATTTGATCCCGTCAATACATGGTTTGAATTTGTAAATAGATTGATTGGAGCTATTGCTGGATTTTCCACTTTAATTATGTTTTTTTTATCGACCTACGAATTTAAAAGAAATAAAAAATTAACTTTTTTATCTAGTATAGTTGTCTTATCTATGGGTTTTCAAGCATGGCTAGGGAAGTTAGTCGTTGATTCCAACTTAGCGCCATATAAAATTTCAACACACATGCTAATGGCAATTGTTATAGTTTGTTTATTAATCTATATTATAAAAAAGGCTGATGCTAAGTATTAAATTTTTAAAAAGACTAATTGCTTTTTCAATGTTTGTGATGTTAATTCAAATTTTAATTGGATTAAAAGTTCGAGAATTTATTGATATTAAAATTGATTTATATGGCTATGAAAATAAAAATTTATGGTTATCAAATCCTGAATTAAATTTTTTTATACATAGAAGTTTTTCAATTTTTATACTTATATCAAATTTCCTTTTATTGTATCTTGCAAAAAAACTCAACACAAATACTAAATGGATAACAATAATTTTGGTTCTTATCTTTTCTGAAATAATTACAGGTGCATCGATGTATTACTTTTCATTTCCTCTGCTTTCACAGCCTATTCATCTTTTGATAGCAATTTTAATTTTTGGAGCACAATTCTTCTGGTTTCTTAGCATTGAGGACTAATTTGTTCTAAGCATTGAATTATTTTCATAGTTGTTTATCATATACTCTATTGAACTTTCCATAATCTCACCCATTGATTTTGAAAATTTAAATCTATTATCGTGGGTTAAATGATAAATTTGTCTTGTAAGGTTTTGAACATTTTCGTTTGATGATAATATAGCATTTTTCATTGAGCTAAGTAAGCTGTCAACTCTTTCTTTTGAACCTAAAATTCTTTTAACAATTATTGCTCTTTCCTCCGCTTTGTATTGATTTATAGAGCTGTTTATTAATCTATCTCTTATTAATTCGACAATTCTTTTATTTTCTTTATATAATTGTGGTCTATAAACTGAAAAATCCCCCTCATAAGATTGTTGATCAAAATCTATTGCTCTAATCTTATATACAACTTGATCAAAATCATGTGTAGGTATTATAACATAATTATAAGCCCTCATGTCTCCAAGTAATCTGATCATACACCTTTCACTAAACTTTACGAATTCCTTTGCAATTTGTGATTGTTCTCTCTTTGAACATTTATTTAAATAATTATTAAAAAAATCATCACCAGGAATACCAGTTATATGTTCTTCAATTAGTGTTTTGTTATAAACAATAAAATTTAAATTGTATGGAGAAGTTATGTGTTCAAACTCAAGTCCATAAACTCTCGAGGAATCAGCTAGTTTTACATAATAATAGGTAAAGTTATCATTTAAACTATTTCTTATTTTAATTCTAAATGGATTAGAATTGCCAAAAGTGCAATAATCAATAGCATCTACAATCAGAAAATCAAAACTATCATTACTACCGTCTGAGTAAAGTAAATTATATACAGTTTTAAGATTATTTTCAATTTCAACTCTTTCATTATCATTAAAAAAAACTCTTTGCCATAGAGTATCAGCATCCTTTTCATCAGTAACCTTAACTGATCCAACATATCTTAATAAATCTGAATATTCAATTGGTATTTTTTGGACTCTTTTATATGTTTTAAGATACTTATCTAAATGATCTGAGATCTTGTATGAGGGTTTTTTTCTAGATATTTTTACATCGCTGTTTTTATTCACAATTCTAATTTTAAGTAAAGCTATAATTTTTAGATTTAAAAGTATCTAATTTGTAATTTTGCAAGTTAAATTATTTGATGTTTAATTTCAATCTCAAATCCAATTATAATCCGTCCGGTGATCAACCTGATGCGATTTCAAATCTGGTAAATGGAATTAAAGATAAAGTTAGATACCAAGCCTTAGAGGGAGTTACAGGATCTGGAAAAACATTTACTGTGGCCAATGTCATTGAGCAAATTAATCAACCAACATTAGTAATTGCTCACAATAAAACCTTAGCAGCTCAACTTTACAAAGAATTTAAAGAATATTTTCCTAAAAATTTAGTTGAGTATTTCGTTTCTTACTATGATTACTATCAACCAGAGGCGTATATTCCTGTTACAAATACATACATAGAAAAAGATTTATCTATAAATGAAGAAATTGAAAAGCTAAGACTTAGTGCAACAACAAGTTTATTATCTGGAAGAAAAGATGTAATTGTTGTTGCTTCTGTATCCTGTCTTTATGGTATAGGTAACCCAATAGATTATAAGAAAAATACTATTCATATTGATTTAAATACAAAAATTAGTAGAACTTCTCTTTTAAAAAAGTTATCGAGTTCTTTATATAGTAGATCAACCTCAGACTTAAGCCCTGGTAATTTTAGAGTCACGGGGGATGTGATTGATGTTAGTTTAAGCTATAGAGATTGTATAATTAGAATAAACTTTTTTGGAGATGAAATTGAATCAATAGATGAAATTCTATATTCCGAAAATAAAAAAATGCAAAAAGTTGAATCAATTTCTATCTATCCAGCAAATATGTTCTCTACTCAAGAAAGTGCACTTCAAAAAGCAATTACCGAAATTCAACTGGATTTAGGAAAGCAAGTCGCTTTCTTTAAAGAAGTTGGCAAAAATTTAGAGGCAAAGAGACTTAATGAAAGAACTTTGTTTGATATTGAAATGATGCAAGAATTAGGATATTGTTCAGGAATTGAAAACTATTCCAGATATATTGATGGTCGTGAACCTGGAACCAGACCATTTTGTTTAATTGACTATTTTCCTGATGATTTTCTTACAATTATAGATGAAAGTCATGTAACATTGCCTCAAATCAGAGCTATGTATGGTGGAGATAGAAGTAGAAAAGAAAATTTAGTTGAGTATGGATTTAGACTTCCTTCTGCTATGGACAATAGACCTTTAACTTTTGAAGAATTTGAAGGTTTACAAAATCAGGTAATTTTTGTAAGTGCAACTCCCTCTGATTATGAATTAAATAAATCCGAAGGAATTATTGTTGAACAAATAATTAGACCAACCGGATTATTAGATCCAGAAATTGAGATTAGATCAACTGAAAATCAAATTGATGATGTTTTAAATGAAGTTCAGAAAGTAGTTGAAAAAAAAGAAAGAGTTTTAATCACAACACTCACAAAAAAGATGGCTGAAGAACTTGTAAGTTTTTTAAATAAAGTAAATGTAAAATCTAAATATATTCATAGTGATATAGATACTATTGAAAGAGTAGAAATTTTAAATGAACTAAGAATTGGTGCATTTGATGTATTAGTTGGGGTTAATCTTCTTCGTGAAGGGTTAGACCTCCCAGAGGTTTCGTTAGTTATAATATTGGATGCAGATAAAGAAGGTTTTCTTAGGAGTAAAAGATCATTAATACAAACAATTGGGAGAGCAGCAAGAAATATTAACGGAAAGGCTATTATGTATGCTGATAAGGAGACTGATAGCATAAAACATACATTAAAAACTACTACAGAAAGAAGAAAAAAACAAATGGAGTTTAATAAAATTAATAATATAACTCCCACTCAGATAGAAAAAAACATTATGGTAACATTTGAGGTAAAAGAAAATACTGAAATAAATGACAAAAAAACCAACACTAATATTATTAGTATTGATCACAATATTACAGTTGAAAAAAGAAAAAAAATAATAAAGGACTTGAGAAAAGATATGGTAAAAGCTGCGAAAGAATTGGACTTTATTGAAGCAGCAAGATTAAGAGACTTAATTGATAGCTATAAAAAAAGCGGGTAAAACCCGCTTTTATTTATTTAACTGTGATGAACTTTCTTTGATTTTGGATTATTACTTCACTCTTCTTTGGAAGAGAAATTCTTAATATTCCGTTATCGTATTTTGAGCTTATTTTACTCTGATCAATTGATTCAGGTAGATAAAAAGATTTTTCAAAAAAACTGTAATTAAATTCCTTTCTAGAGTAACTATTAGTAGTATCTGAATCTTCTTTTTTCTTTATGATTTTAATATTATCATTTTCAACTTCAATTTCAAAGTCTTTTTTATTAGATCCTGGAACCGAAAATTCAATTTGAAAATCATTCTCTGTCTCCATAATATTATGTGGAGGAACACTCATTGGTTTAACATTAAAGAAATCATTAAAAAATTCATCAAACATGATCGGATAATTTGTTCTTTTTATAATATTCATAATTATTAATTTTTTATTTAAACATTTTTATTATGATTGTTCAAAACACAGACCATTTCTATTTTAATGACTTTATGTCATATAAATATGAAAAAATAATGACAAAATGGCAATTTAGATCAGAGCTTCTTTAATTCTGTCTGTCAAATCTGAGAAACTTGTTGCGCTATATATGTGTAGGCCTGAGCTATCAATAATTTTTTTTGCTTCAATTGAGTTTGTTCCCTGTAATCTTACAATAATCGGTACTTGAATTTTATCCTTCATATTTTTATATGCTTGAACAATACCGTTTGCGACTCTATCGCATCTAACGATACCTCCAAAAATATTAACTAATACAGCTTTTACCTTAGGATCTTGAAGAATTAAATTAAAAGCTACCTCTACCCTGTCTGCGTCAGCTGTACCTCCAACATCAAGAAAGTTTGCTGGCTCACCTCCAGACTGTTTAATTAAATCCATTGTAGCCATAGCTAAACCGGCTCCATTTACCATACAACCAATATTACCATCCAAATCAACATAATTGAGACCAACTGTTCTAGCCTGGGTTTCAACAGGGTTTTCTTCAGACTCATCTCTAAGATCTTTAAAAGATTTATGTCTAAAAATTGCATTGTCATCTAAAACCATTTTTGCGTCCACTGCTATAATTTTATTATCAGATGTTTTTAAAACAGGATTAATTTCTAATAGAGAGGCATCACACTTAACATATGCAGTATAAAGACTAAAAATAAATCGAACCATATTTTTATAAGAATCACCAGATAAACCCAAATTGAATGCTACTTTCCTAGCTTGATTTGGCATTAAACCAACAGATGGATCAACTTCCTCATAAAAAATTAAGTGAGGAGTATTTTCAGCAACTGACTCAATATCTACACCACCCTCAGTTGAATACATGATCATTACTTTTGAAGTTGATCTGTTTAATAAAACTGAAACATAAAACTCACTATGTCTACTAGGGCCTGTATAGTAAACATCCTCAGCAATTAGAATTTTTTTTACCAATTTACCTTCTTTAGGGGTTTGGGGAGTTTTTAACATCATACCTAAGATAGAAGAAGAATAATCTTTAAGTTCAGTAAGATTTTTTGCAACCTTTACTCCTCCACCTTTGCCTCGGCCACCAGCATGAATTTGCGCTTTAACAACAAAAAATTCAGTGCTCGTATCATTTTTAAGTTGATTAGCAGTAGCATCAATTTCATTTATGTTAGACACCATTTTTCCTCTCTGAGTGGGAACTCCATTTAAACTCAGTAATTCTTTTGCTTGGTATTCGTGTAGATTCATTTCCACTAAATTAAGAAAAACTAAATCAGAAAGTTACTTTTTGTTCTATTTATAACTTCCTATTATAATTTTATTACAAATATTTCATGTGAAGGTATTTTATTGATGTATTATTAGTTTTGGTGAATGAATAATTTAAAACTATTAAAAGCTTCAGAAAAGCACGGATCTCCGCTTTACGTATATGATACTAACAAAATTAAAAAACAATATAATAGACTCAAAAACTCATTTAAAACTGTTAAAAGTCTTCAAATTAATTATGCTGTTAAGGCCTTGTCAAATATTTCAATCTTAAAGTTTATCATCAATCTAGGTTCAGGAATTGATGCAGTCTCTATACAAGAAGTTCATCTTGCATTAAAATGTGGAATAAAACCAGAAAAAATTATTTATACTCCTAATGGTGTTTCAATGGATGAGATTAAAATGGCTGCTGAGTTTGGAGTTAGAATTAATATTGATAATTTATCAGTTTTAGAGGATTTTGGAAACAATAATCCGTCAATACCCATATGCATAAGAATTAATCCACATATTATGGCAGGTGGAAACTCAAAAATATCAGTTGGACATATTGATTCAAAGTTTGGTATAAGTATTCATCAAATTCCTCATTTATTGAGAATTGTTAACAACACTAAAATTAAAGTTAATGGAATCCATATGCACACTGGTAGTGATATTTTAGATATTGATGTTTTTTTAAGAGCCTCTGAAATCCTATTTGAAACTGCCAAGAATTTTAGGAGTTTAGAATTTATTGATTTTGGAAGCGGATTTAAGGTGCCTTATTTTCCAAATGATAGCGAAACAAATATTGAGGAGTTAGGAAATAAATTATCAAAAAGATTTAACTCCTTTTGCAAGGAATATGGAAAAGATTTAACTCTTATGTTTGAACCTGGAAAATTCTTGGTTAGCGAATCTGGTAAATTTTTATGCAAAGTCAACTCTATCAAACAAACGACCTCAACCGTATTTGCTCAAGTTGATTCTGGATTCAACCACTTTCTAAGACCTATGATGTATGGAGCTAATCATCATATTGAAAATATTTCAAATCCTAATGATCTACAAAGATACTACTCAGTTGTAGGATATATATGTGAAACTGACACATTTGCTACTAATAGAAAAATATCAACCATAAGAAATGGTGATACACTTTGTTTTAATAATGCTGGGGCCTATTGCCACGCAATGTCTAGCAACTATAATTCAAGATATAGACCGGCTGAAGTGATGTATATTAATAACAAGTTTGAATTAGTTAGAAAAAGAGAAGATTTTAATGATTTGATCAGAAACCAGATTGATATCTTTAATCAATAACACCCGAACAAATTAATTCCTCATTATCATATAAAGCTATAAATTGTCCGCTTGTTATTGCTTTTTGTAGATTTTTAAAATTGAAATAATAGTTTTCAGAATTTTTTGTGAAAGAGACATCTTGTAATGCCTGTCGATATCTAATTCTTGCTTTAAGATTTTTTACCTCGATTTTTTTTGGATCAGAAATGAAATGCATTTTACTGGTGGGTACTTTTAAAGATGATCGAAATAATCCAGGATGATCTGAACCTTCACCAACATAAATAATATTGTTTACAACATCAGTTGACAACACATACAAAGGTTTTACTCTTCCTCCAATGGATAATCCTTTCCTTTGACCAATTGTATAAAAATGTGCTCCATTATGATGACCAATTATCTCTCCATCAGATTTTTTATATTGAATTTTTTGAGATGTTATATTAATTTCTTTTGTATTTGAATATAATTTGTATCCATTAAAATATTTGTCAATTAAAACAACATTGCCATTTTTAGGTTTCAAGCTTTGTTGAAGAAAATCTGGAAGTTTAACTTTTCCAATAAAACAAAGACCTTGTGAATCTTTTTTATCTGCAGTAATTAAATTATTTTTTTTTGCAATTTTTCTTACATCTTTCTTGTTAATTTTTCCAATTGGAAAAATAGTTTTACTTAACTGAAATTGATTTAACTGACATAGAAAATATGATTGATCTTTCGACTTATCCTTGCCAGATTTCAAATGAAATAGGCTGTTATTATTTTTTTTTGACTCTGTTACTTGCGCATAGTGACCTGTAGCAATGTAATCAGCACCCAATTTGATTGCTATATCTAGAAAAAGATCAAACTTTATTTCTCTATTACATAAAACATCTGGATTTGGAGTCCTTCCATTTTTATATTCCTCAAACATATAGTCTACAATCTTCTTTTTATAATCTTTACTTAAATCAATAACTTGAAATGGAATAGATAATTTTTCAGCAACAAGCATGGCATCATAACTATCCTCAAGCCATGGACATTCTTTTGAAATTGTAACATTTGTATCATGCCAGTTTTTCATAAAAACTCCCAAAACATCATATCCATCTTTTTTTAGAAGATAAGCTGCAACACTTGAATCTACACCACCAGACATAGCTACCACTACTCTTGTTTTTGCATTAGACATAATAGATATTATTTATTTCTACGATTCTGCTGTTGTTGAGCTTTTTCTGCAGCTTCCTGTAGCTTTCTAAGTCTTCTTTGAAATCTACCCTCTTTTGTAGGTTTCTTTTTATTTTCTTCAATTTCAAGTAAAATCTTTTCCTCATCTAGAATAACATTCTTAATAGTAAGCATAATTATTATTGTAAGAATGTTTGAGACTGTATAATACAGAGAAAGACCACTAGCAAAGTTGTTAAAGAAAATAAGTAATGTAAAAGGAATTATATACATAATAATCTTCATGTTTGGCATCCCAGGTTGACTAGGCTGCATTTGTTGAGTACCTTGCATACGAGTGTAAAAAAACATACTAACCCCTGCTAAAATCGGGAACAAACTAATGTGATCACCATAGAGAGGAATGTAAAATGGTAGATCAGCTATGACATCATATGTACTTAAATCATCAGCCCACAAGAAAGACTTACCTCTAAGGGCAAATGCAACAGGAAAAAAACAAAAAAGAGCATAAAAAACTGGTAATTGAAACAAGGCAGGTAAGCAACCCTGAACTGGACTTGCGCCTGCTTGACTGTAAATTTTCATAGTTTCTTGTTGTCTTTTCATTGGATCATCCTTAAACTTTTCTGTCGCTGCAGTAATTTCAGGCTTTAATATTTTCATCTTAGCTTGAGATAAGTACATTTTATATTGAACAGGTGACATGACTAATCTTGTCAATATTACCATAATAATTATTGCAATTCCAGCAGAAAAATGATTGCTGAGGAAATTATACAAAGGAAAGAAGACACTTCGATTTATCCATCCAAAAATACCCCATCCAAACCATATTGAATCTGAAATTTTATAATCATATTCTTTAATAACATAATAGTCATTGGGACCTATGTACCATTCAAATTTTTGGTCAATTTCGCCTCTAGAGTTTTTATCAATTGGAATCTTAGAATTAAATCTTTTTAAAAACTTTCTATCAGTTTTGTCTGAATCAATATTTGCTGATGAAAATTCAATTTCATTTTTTAGATCTTCAAATATTAAAATGGTATTAAAGAAATGCTGACTGTATGAAATCCATTTTGCTGAATCTGTATCATCATCATCACTGTATGCACTAAGATCACGAACTTTTTTATCTGAATCTTGGTAATTTAGATAAGTATATCTGTTTTCATAGTCTTGGCTTTTTGAGTTTCTGAATGAATCTAAATTCCAATTTAAATAAGTTGATGAATTTCTATTAAGTAGTCCATTGAAGCCCGAAGTATATACTTCTAACTTTAGAAGAAAACCCTCAGAGGGTAGAAAGTAATTAAAAAAAATAGTTTCACCTGTTTGTTGTTGATAAGCGAAATTAATTTCTTTTCCAAGATTATTTTCGTTTAAATCATAACTAAAAAACATTTGTGAGGTGTCGATATCTTTTAAACGAGTATTCTCAAAATCAAAATAAAAACTTTGATTGTTATTAATTATTTCAAGATTATTGCCGTCTAAATCATTGTGTTTTTTTAATATACTTTTTGATATTTGCGCTCCTTTTGTTGAAAAGATAAATGTTACATCTTCATTTTCAAGAGTTATAAATTCATTTTCTAAAACTTCAATATTTGTATTTTCATATGTAAAACTATCATCGAGAACTTCAACTTTTTGATTTGTAGTATTAGATTCATTATCAATTTCACTATTTTCTGAGGGTTCTTCAATTTGAGGTTGAAACATTAATAATGCTATAAATGCAGCAATGAGAAACAAAAATCCTATAATTTGTGAGGAGTCTATCTTATTTTGTTCCATAAACTATTTTTTACTTTTATTTTTACATGCCTTAACAAAGGAAACAAAGATGGGATGAGGGTTTTCAACCGTACTTTGGTACTCTGGGTGAAATTGAACACCTAAAAACCAATCATGATTAGGGATTTCAATAATTTCTACAAGCCCAGTTTTTGGATTAAGTCCAGAGAAAACCATTCCAGAATTAGCTAATTTGTCCATATAATCAAAATTTAATTCATATCTGTGTCTATGCCTTTCTGAAATTGCTTCTTCATTGTATATTTTATAAGCTAATGATTCTTTAACAATTTTACACTTCCAGGAACCTAGTCTCATTGTTCCTCCTTTGTCTTCAACATCAAGCTGATCATCCATCAAACTTATAACTGGATGCTTAGTTGAATCATCCATCTCTGTTGAATTAGCACTGCTAAGATTAAGAACATTTCTTGCAAATTCAATTACAGCCATTTGCATGCCTAAGCATATACCAAGAAATGGTAAATTATTTTCACGAGCATACTTAATGGATGAAATTTTTCCTTCAATACCTCTTTCTCCAAAACCTGGAGCAACTAAAATTCCATCTAATTTTGATAATTCTTTAGCTACATTATTACTTTCAATACTTTCAGAATGAATAGGAATAACATCAATTTTTAACTCATTAATAGCACCAGCATGAACAAATGATTCTAGAATTGATTTATAAGAGTCTTGCAATTCAACATATTTTCCTATCAAACCGATTTTTATATTTTGTTTGGGGTTTTTAAGTTTTTTTACAAAATTTTTCCAGTCTTTTAAATCAGATTTAGTATTAGGAAGATTTAATTTATTCAAAACAACTTCATCTAATTTTTCTTGCTGCATTAGTAGAGGAACCTCATATATAGTTTTTGCATCAATGGATTCTATTACGGAGTTAATATTAACATTACAAAACAGAGCAATTTTTGAGCGAAGATCCTCACCAATACTTCTTTCAGTTCTACATACAATGATATCTGCATTAACACCGCTCTCCATTAATTTTTTTACAGAGTGTTGAGTTGGTTTTGTTTTAAGCTCACCAGCAGCTGATAAAAAAGGCAATAATGTCAGATGTATAACTAAACTGTTTTTCTCTCCAACATCCCATCGGAACTGACGAACAGCCTCGATAAAAGGATATGATTCTATATCACCAACCGTTCCACCTAACTCTGTAATTATTATGTCATAGGAATCCTCAGTGCTAATTAATTGTATTCTTCTTTTAATTTCATTTGTGATATGAGGAATAACTTGAACAGTTTTACCTAAAAAATCACCCCTTCTCTCTCTATTAATAACAGACTGATAAATTTTTCCAGTAGTTGTATTGTTGGTCTTTGTTGTTTGAATACTTAGAAATCTTTCATAATGACCAAGATCTAAATCAGTTTCTGTACCATCTTTCGTTACGTAACACTCGCCATGCTCATAAGGATTTAATGTGCCTGGGTCAATATTTATATATGGGTCAAGCTTTTGAATTGTAACTTTTAAACCTTTGGATTGTAATAGTTTTGCTAAAGATGCGGAGATAATTCCTTTACCTAGTGAGGAGCTAACTCCACCAGTAACGAATATATATTTTGGGGTATTAGTCAAACCTATCAAATTCAGTTTTCAAAAGTACAAAACTATTCATAGCAATGTTAGTTTTCTTGTTCAATTATATCAAAATCCTTATGCATTAAAATAAAAAAAGAAATATTCTTAATCCCATTCTCTCCTTCAAGGATGTAATTAAAGTTATTTTGTATCGATTTAGTCTCTCCAATCTGTAAAGATTTTCTTAAAGATTTTGAAACAGAAATTCTATATAAAAGATCTTTAATCAAATCATAGGAATTAATCGCTATTTTATCTGGATATTTTCCAAATTTATCATAATAAATATTTTGAAATTCAATAAACTCCTCACTGTTGTTTGGAGCAGAATTTGATGGATACATAAAGCTTAGATTACCTAATTTTTCATAACTAATATTTGGATTGTCATAATTCTCATTTGAAACGGTTGAAAAAAGTTTAATTTTTCTTTCAGAACTTATTTGAGAATTCAATAGTGAAGTTACACTAGAAATTAAATTAGGTTTTTTTGTCTCAAGAAAAACCCAATTAACCTTATTAACACCCATTAGGGAATCGGTAATTTTGGGATCAACAGAGTTGTTGGTTTTGTTCAAATCAATAATCTCAGCTAAAGGAAATCTTTCTACAAGCTTATCTCTTGAATATTTATTAAGTGAATCTGATATTATTAAGGCGCATTGATCGTGAGTGTCTAAAATCAAGCTGTCAATTATTTGAAACATTTTATCTCTTTTTAAGGAGTTATTAGCTTCTGGGATTACTGTATTGGATTTTAAATTAATACCATCATAAACTAAGGGTGATAGTGAATTTGTTTTTAATTCTTTTTGATTAAAAGCATTAAAATTTCTTTTTATAAGCGGACCTATAATTAAATCATAATTTTCAAAATCATTATTATTCCTTAAACTTAAAACTTGATTAGTACTATTTTCCGTATCAAAAACATCAATATCTACATTAACTTTTTTCTTCTTTAACTCATTAATAGCTAACAGAATTCCATTATAAAAATTTATAGAAATGGTTGTTAGGTTGACCTCTTTTAGGAGAGTTTTTACACTATTGACCGAATCAATTTCAATAGATTTTAATTTGAATGGTGCTAAATAGGCAATATTAATATAATCTTTTTTTACTTTGAGATCGTTTACTTCAAAAATTGAATCAGTATTTATTGTTTTTTTTAAATTTAAATCAGATACAATCTTTTTTTTAAGAGGAATAATAATTGTTGAATTTTTTTTCAATTTATTGTTTTTTAATTCCGAATTAAAAATAAGCATGTCATCAATTTGAATATTAAATTTTTTGGAAATACTGTATAGTGTTTCTTTCTTTTTGACCTGATAATTAACTAAAGAATCAAATTCAATATTATCAGATTGAGCTAAACAAACAAAGCTTGTAAAAAAAAATGTGATAAAAAATAAAGCTGATTTCATTCCCATTCAATGGTTGAGGGTGGTTTTGAACTAATATCATAAACAACCCTATTAATACCTTTAACATTATTAATAATTTTATTGGAAACATCTTGTAAGAATTTGTATGGTAAATCAACCCAATCAGCTGTCATACCATCAGTTGATGTTACTGCCCTAAGCACAACACAATTCTCATATGTTCTTTCATCACCCATTACACCTACAGACTTAACAGGAAGTAAAATCACTCCAGCCTGCCATATTTTATCATACAAGTCTTTAGATCTTAGGGATTCGATGTAAATATTATCAGCTTCCTGTAACATAGTAACCTTCTCAGGACTGATTTCACCTAAAATTCTTATACCCAATCCTGGACCTGGAAATGGATGTCTTTTTAAAATTTCATCTTTTATTTTCAACTCTTTACCAACTTTTCTAACCTCATCTTTAAATAACATCTTTAATGGCTCTATAACAGATAGATTCATAAAATCAGGTAATCCACCTACATTATGATGAGATTTTATAGTAGCTGAAGGACCCTTAACTGAGACTGATTCAATAACATCAGGGTATATGGTACCTTGAGCCAACCACTTAGCATTCTCAATTTTTTTTGATTCCTCATCGAAAACATCTATAAAAACTTTTCCAATACATTTTCTCTTTTCCTCAGGATCTACAATTCCTGACAACGCATGATAAAATTTTTTCTTTGCATCGATTCCTATAACATTTAATCCCATCCCCTTATACTGTTCTAAAACAGAAAAAAATTCGTTTTTTCTTAGCAAACCATTATCAATAAAAATACAAGTCAATTGATCTCCAATTGCCTTATTTAATAATACTGCCGCTACAGATGAGTCAACGCCTCCAGAAAGTCCTAGTATGACATTATCATTATTAATTTCTTCTCTAATACTATTTATTGCAGAGTCAACAAAAGATGCAGGTGTCCAACTAGCTTCAATTTTTGAAATTTTCTTGAGGAAATTTTCAAGAATCAACTTGCCATCACTACTATGATAAACCTCAGGATGAAATTGAATGCCATAAGTTTGTTCATTTTGGAAACTGAATGCAGCATTTTCAACATCTGAGGTACTTCCAATTCTAACAGAATTTTTAGGTAATTTAACAATTGTATCTGCATGACTCATCCAAACTTGAGATCCTTGATTAATACCATCCAATAAATTAGATTCGGAAGATATTGAGATTAAATTAGCTCTACCATATTCTCTGGAATTAGATAAATCTACTAGACCACCGTAATTATGGGCAAGGTATTGTGCCCCATAACATATGCCTAAAAGTGGTATGGTACCTTTAATTTTATCAAGATTAATTTTTAATGCATCTTTGGATCTCACAGAGTATGGTGATCCAGAAAGAATTACTGCTGAATAATCTTTTAATATGAAGTTAGAACTGTTATATGGATAAATTTCACAAAAAATATTTAACTCTCTTACCCTCCTAGCAATCAATTGAGTGTATTGCGATCCAAAATCAAGAATTAATACTTTGTTTGGCATCTTCAAAAATACATCAATAAAATTAAATTTCTATAACTATTAGTTTGTTATCAAATGGAATTATTGAATCAT
>CACGNO010000006.1 GCA_902574335.1 uncultured Bacteroidota bacterium | reverse complement strand
TGGGTGCTGACTACATAATAACTCAAATGTTTTTTGATAACTCAAAATTTTTTCAATTTAAAGATTTATGTGAAAAAAAAGGTATCAATGTTCCAATAATCCCTGGTTTAAAACCTATTTCAACACTTAAACAAATAAATCTTATTCCTCACAGATTTCATTGCGATCTTCCTGAAGATTTAATTAAAGCACTGATTAAATGTAAAGATAATTCTGAGGCTAGACAGGTTGGAATTGAATGGTGTATACAACAAAGTAAAGAATTGTTCGATGCAGGAGTACCATTTTTACACTACTATTCAATGGGTAGATCATCAAATATTAAATCGGTGGCTGAGGCTATTTTTTAGAGATATACCAGTTAATTGTTTCTCTAATACCTTTGTTAAAATTAGTTTTTGGAGCCCATCCTAATTCTTTTTTAATTTTTGAAAAATCTATTGCATATCTAAAATCATGCCCAGGCCTATCACTAACAAATTCAATCAATTTATTTGATGTTCCTGATGTATTTAATTTTATTTCATCAAAAATTTTAATAATTGAATTGGCCAAATCGATATTAGAAATTTCATAATCTCCTCCAATATTATAAGTTTCACCATTTTTACCCTTTTTAAAAATTAACTCAATTGCATCGCAGTGATCATCAACGTAAAGCCAATCTCTTATGTTTTTTCCATCTCCATAAATAGGAATTTTTGTTTGTTTAAGAAGAGAGTTTATGATATTAGGAATCAATTTTTCGAAATGTTGGTGTGGACCATAGTTGTTTGAACAATTTGAAATCAATATTGGCAAGCCATATGTTTTGTGATAAGCTCTTACAAAATGATCGGATGAAGCTTTTGAAGCTGAATATGGAGAATTAGGATCATATTTTGAAAACTCATTAAATAATCCATCTATACCCAAAGAACCATATACCTCATCGGTGGATATATGGTAAAAAATATTGTCGTTTGAAGTCAAGTCCCAAACACTTTTTGAAGCCTCCAGAAGAGATAATGTACCCAAAACATTAGTTTTAGCGAATTCAAATGAACTTTCGATTGATTTATCAACGTGAGATTCTGCAGCTAGGTGAATAACATCAGTTATGTTTTTATCTCTAAATAATTTTAAAATTTCTTTTTGATTATTTATATCAACTTTGAAAAAAAAATAATTTTTTTTGTTTTTAACATCTTGTAGGTTATTAAGGTTTCCAGCATATGTTAAATTATCAATGTTATAGATATTGTAACTGGGATAGTTGTTAACAAATCTTTTTACAACATGTGAACCAATAAATCCAGCACCACCAGTAATTAAGATATTTTTCATTTATGATTTATAATAAATTCTTCCAATGCTTCATTCCAGTTTCTAATAGTAATATTAAATATATTCTTTATTCTTGATTTATCTGTAATACTATATTTAGGTCTATTTGCAATACTCTTGTATTTATCGGAGTTTACTGCTATAATTGGACAATTAATTTTTTTTAATTCAAATATTTTTTTTGTAAAGTCATACCAATTCGTATAGCCTTCATTAGAAAAGTTATAAACCTTATACTTATTTAATTTATTCGAGACAATAATATTCAATGTGCAGTCAACTAAGTCTTTTGAGTATGTTGGACAACCAAATTGATCGTTTATTACATAAATCTTTTCTCCCTTTTCTCCTTTTTTAATCATAGTCTTTACAAAATTATTTCCATACATTGAATAAAGCCATGAGGTTCTTATAATAATTGAATCAGATGCTGATTTTTCAATAATTTTTTCCCCCTCTCTTTTTGAAATTCCATAATAATTAGTAGGATTTATATTCGAATCTTCATTGATTGGATTTAAGTTATCTGAATTGTATACGTAATCTGTTGAAAAATGTATCATTTTTATTTTTTTCTCCTCACATACTTCTACTAGATTTCTAACTGCATCTATGTTAACCTTAATTGCTTGTCTTTTGTTTGTCTCTGCATCATTAACATTAGTGTAAGCAGCGCAATTTATTATTAGTTCAATTTTATAAATTGTAACACAATCTAAAATTTCCTTTTTTTCAGTAATATCTAGATCGTTCTCATCGGTAAAAAAAAATTCATGATCTGAATTAGAAACATTATTTTTAAATTCTTGACCCAATTGTCCATTAGATCCTGTGACTAAAATTCTCATTTTAAAACTTATATACTGGTGATGCTGAAAGATTTTTATGTGATTTATCCTTGTCGTTAATGATTATTTGATTTTTTTCAAGAATCCAATTTATTTTCAAATCGTTATCAAAAGGATTTATTCCAAATTCATTTTCTGAACTGTAATAATTGTCTACTTGATAGTTGACTTTGACAAATTCACTAAGAGATATAAATCCATGAGCAAAACCCTTTGGAACCAATAACTGAAAATTATTAATATCATTTAATATTACAGAATAGTGTTTTCCAAATGATTGAGAATCTTTTCTTAAGTCTAAAACAACATCTAAAATTTCACCATTTGAAACAGATATTAATTTTGTTTGAGCTTTTGGCTTAGTTTGAAAGTGTAATCCTCTTAAAACCCCAAAACTAGATTTTGATGTATTATTTTGACAAAAATCTAATTTTTCAGATACAAAATCTTCTAGTAGATCTTTTCTAAAAGTTTCAGAAAAAAATCCCCTTTCATCCTCAATGATCTTTGGTTTACATAAAACTAAACCATCAATTTTCAACTTTTCAAATTCCATCTTTAATTTTTTTAAGATAATCACCGTATTGGTTGTCTCCGATATAATCTATAATCTGATGGAGTTTCTTTTTATTTATATAGCCAAGTTTATAAGCTATTTCTTCAATACAGGCAATTTTTAATCCAGTCCTTTTCTCAATTGTATGAATATAATTAGAAGCTTCAAGCATTGATTCGTGAGTACCTGAATCAAGCCAAGTAAAATTTTTATCAAACAGCTCTACAATTAAGCTTTTGTTTTTTAGAAATGAATTATTAACTGAGGTTATTTCAAGTTCTCCTCTATTGCTTGGCTTGATATTTTTTGCAGTTTCAATTACATGATTTGGATAAAAATATAACCCCACAACTGCATAATTGCTTTTAGGATTTTTTGGCTTTTCTTCTAGACTTATTACATTACCATCTTTATCATTTTCAACAACTCCATATCTGGACGGATTATTAACATAGTATCCAAAAACTTTTGCTTTTTTATTTTTTTCAACATCATAAACAGATCGTTTAAGAATTTTAGTAAAACCACTTCCATAAAACATATTATCTCCAAGAATCAAACAAACAGAATCTTTTCCAATGAACTTTTCGCCTATAATAAAAGCTTCCGCAATTCCGTTAGGTCGATTTTGCTCTTCGTAAGAAAAATTCATACCTAGTTGAGATCCGTCAGACAATAATCTTTTAAAATTTGGTAAATCTTGCGGAGTTGAAATAATTAATACATCCTTTATTCCTGCAAGCATTAAGACAGATAAAGGGTAATAAATCATTGGTTTATCATGAATAGCAAGTAATTGTTTAGATTGCCCAATAGTTAAGGGATAAAGCCTAGTCCCACTTCCACCAGCTAAAATAATTCCTTTCATTTACTTAATTTATATGTTAACATTAATCCACCTCTGTATGGTAATTCTTCTCCACTTTTATTAAACTTTCTTTTATAGTTTGTTATTGCAAATATTCTCTGCTCATCTTTATTGTAATATTTATAGTTTGATTGAGAAGATCCACCACCTATAAAAATTTCAAGATTAAATTTTTCATTTTTTAATGGAATTTTTTTCCCAATTGTTATTCCATAATATGCATTTCTTCCATATTGATAGCTGCCCTCTTCTTTATATTCACTTCCAGAAATATTTGCAATCCACCTAGGTAATCTTAGATTATACATACCGTATCCAACATGTGCCGCAACAAAAAAACTTCTTTTGTTTTTTTTGTTTTTTGGGTAAAATCTAATTTCATTAAAAATTTGAGTCATATGAAAAGGTGAACCTTCTATATTATTGTAAAATGATGCACTTGTATCAAGCTGATAACCAAATCTTTCAGAAATTTGAATCTCAATTCCAATATTAGGAACTAAAAATGGTGCTGAAGCTAAATTAAACTTGAGTTCTGTTTGACTATTTAGTGTTATCGAAAATAGAAGCAAAAAGCTTGATAAATACTTAACCATACCGCAATTTATGTAATATTGGATTTTATCTAAAAAAAATGGTAATTTTTTTCTGATATTCTCTATTGAATGTCAATTTATTAGATTTTAGCTATCTTCGTTTTCCTCTAATTTTAAGAGATGATAAAAAAAACAACAATATTAATAGCTTTTATAACTGTAATTTTCAGTGTAAATCCAATTATTTCGCAAAGCTTTAATGACTTCTCAAATGTAAATTTTTCGGAGTTAAGCGATGGAGAAATTGATTTATTATTAAGAAGAGCAACTGCACAAGGATATACTCAATTTGATTTATTGAAGATGGCAAGAGCTCAAGGTTTTACTCAAGCCGATATAGAAAACTTAGATAAAAGATTTAAATCAGCTCAAACAATAGCAAGAATAGCAGAAAGTGCTACTACTCCTCTTGAAGAAACGAGGTTAAGGAAGCAGTGGCTTCAAAATATTGAAGTTTTTAGAGAAACTGATAGTGATGTGTTCGGCTATAATGTTTTCAGAGGAACTAGTTTTTTAAGTTTTCAGTCAAACTTGAATTTACCGACACCAGATGATTATATTGTTGGCGCTGGAGATAAGCTATTTATTGATATATATGGTCAATCTGAAGCATATTATCAGGCAGAGATATCCCCAGAAGGATATGCAATACTTGAAAATATTGGCCCTGTTAATGTCAATGGATTAACAATAAAAGATGCAAGAACAAGATTAATTCAAAGATTTAAGAGAGTCTACAATGGAATTGATCAAAATAAAACATTTATCAATGTTTCTGTTGGAATACCTAGAGCTATTAGAATAAATATAACTGGTGAAGTTCAACTACCAGGGACTTATAATTTTAGTGCATTTAACACTATGTACAATGCGCTTTACGTTGCTGGTGGAATAACTGAAAATGCTACTTTGAGAGATATTAAACTTTACCGTAATAACAAACTTGTTAGTTCAGTGGATGTATATAAATTTCTAACTGGTGGAGATGGTTCATCAAATATAAGATTGGAAAATAATGATTTAATTGTTGTAAGTCCATACAAAGAGAGAGTAGTTGTGGAGGGTGCGGTAAAAATCCCAGGAAGATTTGAAATGAAAGAAGGTGAAAACTTATCTGATTTAATATTTTATGCTGGAGGATTTAAAGAAAATGCTTACAGAAAATCTGTAAAGGTCACAAGAATTTTTGATAATAAGCTAAAAGTTGTTGATGTTAACTCTAATCAGTTTGACTTTTTTACACCTAAAGCAGGCGATAAATTTGAGATTGATAGCGTAGTTCAAAAGTATCAAGATAGAATTATTTTGAAAGGATCTGTTTACAGGCCAGGTGTTTATTCATTAAACTCAGTTAAAAACATTAAGGATTTGATTATCCAAGCTGAAGGTATAAAGTCTGATACTTACTTAAATAAGGCTTACATAACTAGAACAAATGATGATTTAACAACTACAAATATTCAGTTTAATGTTTATAATCAGTTGAATAATATTGATGAGGAATTGCTTCTGGAAGAAGAAGATGTTGTGACTATTTTTTCTAAAAATGAACTTAAAGATGAAACATACATTGAGATTTCCGGAGAAGTTAAAAAACCTGGTATATATCCATATTCAAATAATTTAAATTTAAGTGATTTGATAGTAATTGCTGGAGGGGTTAGAAAAAATGCTACTTTAAATAATATTGAAATCTCTAGAATTAAATCTTCATTTGATGGATATACTAATAATAGTGCTGAAGTTTTTTATGTGGATATTGATAATATAGACTCCAATTCAAGTTTTGAAATAAAACCATTTGATAATATTATAATTAGAAAAGACCCGATGGTTGAAGAAATTAAATTTGCAAGAATTGAGGGAGAAGTAAATTATCCTGGAAAATATGCAATTTCATCTAAAAAAGAAAGAATTTCTGACTTGCTCAAAAGAGCTGGGGGCCCAAATGAATATGCATATTATGAAGGTGCAACTATCATAAGAAAAACAGAATTTGCTGAAGAGTCGTCCCAAATTCAAAATGAAATCAATGATTTAACTAGATTGAGAGAAAAATTATCTCTTGATGAATCGGTTTTAACTGAATCAGAAAAACTTTTGATTTCCAGAATTGATAGTGATTTAGATAAATTAAAATTAGAAAATAACTCAAATCAAGATTTTTCAAGTTATGTTAAAAAGGAAAGAATAAATGAAATAGTAAAAAGAAACGCTATGTCTGAAGATATTCCTTTAGCAAAATCCGAGTCAATAGGTATTAATCTTGAGCAAATTATTAAGTCTCCAGGTTTAAAATCAGATTTATTACTTGAAGATGGAGACATAATAATAATACCAAAAAAATTAGAAACAGTAAGGCTTAGAGGAGAATTATTATATCCAACTACTGTTAGGCATTCACCATCAAGAGGATTAAAATATTACATAAATTCAGCGGGAGGATTTGATCTAAAGGCCAAAAGAGGAAGTACATATGTAGTTTATGCCAACGGCGATGTAGCTAGAACAAAAAAGTTTTTATTTTTCAATCTATATCCTAAAGCTGAACCTGGATGTGAGGTTATTGTGCCTAAAAAATCTGTGAAGAATCCATTAGCTGCCTCTCAAATTTTGAATTTTACAACTGGCCTTGCTGCTTTAATTTTAGCAATTAATCAGATTAACTAAATGGACAATCAAAAAGATTTCTCAATTTTATTTGTTTTTGAATCATTTAAAAATTGGTTTAATTATATTTTTAGTAATGTTAGAAAAATAGCAATTTTAACTACTTCATTTCTAGTTATTATATTATTATATAATTATTTAAAATCCCCTGTGCATTATGCTAGAACCTCATTTGTTTTAGATAGTGAGTCATCCTCTAATTCTATTGGTGATATAGCATCTTTAGCTTCTTTAGCGGGAATTAATGCTTCTAGTTTTATTGATGCTAGTAGTCTTTTTCAAATTGATAATATTCAGGAGCTTTATAGATCATCTTCGATGTTGAAACAAACTTTGATGTCTAATTCCGTTTTTGAAAATAAAAATGAATTATTAATTAATAGATTTGGTAACGAAGAAAGTATAGACAAAAAATGGAATAAATTAGGTGTTAATTTTTCTGATAAATATGTTATAGAATCAAATTCACGATTACATGATAGTGTTTTGATGGAAGCTGTAAAAATTATTAAGGAAAAATATTTATTGGTTGATAAACCCAGTAGAAAGACAACAATTTTAGAGATTGGATTTGATCATAAAGATGAGTTACTTGCAAAGTCATTTAATGAGAATTTAGTATCAATTGTAAACAACTTTTATTTTAAAACCAAAACACAAAAAACAGGTGAAAATTTGAAAATTTTACAAAGACAAGCTGATAGTGTAAAAAAAGTTTTAGATAAATCTATATTATTTCTAGCTGAGAAAGATCAAAGCATTCCTAATCCTAATCCTTTAACTAAAGTTTCATTAGTTCCTTATCAAAAAGCTCTTGTTGATGTTCAAGCCAATGGTGCAATATATCAAGAAATTGTTACACAATTAGAACTTGCTAAGGTAACTCACAGAAATAAAACGCCTCTTATTCAAATTATTGATAAACCTACTTTACCTTTAGAAAACTCTAGATTAAGATTTTTTGAATGTATAGTTTATGGACTTTTTGGTGGTTTTGTTATTTCTATTATATATTTTTCTTTAATTAGATTTTATCAATCATTAATTAAATAGTTTATTTTTATATAAACTACAATATGCCATTTGATATTAAATCAATTTTTTCAAAAAACTTTATAAATCTTACACTTAACCAAGGCGTTAATATCATTGCAACTTTAATTTATACACCTATTTTATTTCAAATTTTAGGAGAAGAGAATTTTGGATTAATTCAATTGGCTTTCTCTGTTGCTATAATACTTTCAATTTTTGTGAGTTATGGATATAATTTAAATGGACCAATCAAAATAGTTCAATCACAAGAAGCTAAAAAAGAAAATCTAATAATTAGTGAAATTTTAAATCTTAGGTTAACACTTTCAGTTTTAGTCTTTATTGTAAGTATTCCATTCATCTATTTATTTCCAAATAATATCTATCAAAAAATTTTAATTTTTTCATATGTAATACTTTTAGCCGAAGCATTAAATCCTTTATTTTATTTACAGGGAATAAATAAAATTTTACCACAATCGATTTTGAATTTTTTCTCAAAATCAATGTATGTTATTCTTATTATATTATTTATAAGCGATGCTGAAGATGCCTACCTAGCTAACTTTTTTTATGGTATTAGTATTTCCTTTCTATTTTTGATTTTTTGGATGAAGATATTTTTAAGTTCAAGTACATTTAATTACAGCTTTTCATTAAAAAGAATTATAATAAACCTTAAAGAAAATTTACACCTTTTTTTATCATCAACCTCAACGCATTTTACAGTAAATGGAGCTCTTATAATATTAAATTTATTTGTTAGTAACCAAGAATTGGGAAGATTCAGCTTAGCATACAAAGTTGCATTTATACTTAGAATGATTCCGGTATTTTTTATCCAATCAATATTACAGCATGCCACTAAAATAAAAGATAAATCAAAAGATGAGTTTAATAAATTCCTATCAAATTATTTTAAGTTCGGATTATTAACTACTCTAATAATTGCAATTATTACTTGTTTTTTATCTGATTTTGTTATTGAAATTTTTGCTGATGAAAAAATTGTTTACAGCTCTAAAATTTTGTCTTTATTGTCATTTATTCCATTTCTTGCAATGCTGAATTTTAAAAATGTGGTTTATATGCTAGTAAATGATTTGAAGTCTAAATTAAATAAAGCAACTTTTTACACCCTGTTATTATTTTTAGTTAATTCATTGATTTTAACAAAAATATATGGTGGATATGGCTTAGCTTATTCTTTATTATTGACGGAGATATTTTCTTTCATAATTCATTACTTTTTAATTAATAGAAAATGATGATAAATTCTAAAGTTGCTGTAATTGTAGTTAATTGGAAAAAATATGATATTACCTCAAGTTGTATTGAATCTATTTTAAATTCAACAAATTCTAATTTTAAAATCATCTTAGTAGATAATGAAAGTGATAACAAAAAAGTGAAAAACTTTAAGTATAGAAACGAAATTGAAATAATTCAAAACAAAAAAAATGAAGGTTTTTCGAAAGCAAATAATATTGGAATAGATTACGCTTTAAAAAACAACTTTGATTATACTATTTTGATTAATAATGATACAATAGTCGAAAAAAACTTAATTGAAGTCTTATTGAAAACAGCACAGGCTAAGAATTTTTCAGTTGTACAACCTTTAATATTAAAATATAATGCTAAAGAAATTTGGAATGCAGGTGGGAGAATCAATTATTTTTTTGGAAATTTTATCACAATAAAGAAAGTAGGTAATTCTTTAAATTCATCAAACGAATTAACGGAATGGCTCACTGGGTGTTGTTGTTTGTTTAAAACCAAAATTTTTAAAGAGATTGGAAAATTAGATGAAAGGTTTTTTGCTTATTATGAAGATGTAGATTTTTCATTAAGATTAAAAAAACATGGTTATAAAATTGGATTTACATCAAAAACACATATATACCATTATGAATCATTTTCCTCAATATCAAGTAACTCTAAAGGCGGTAAATTAAGCCCTTATGTTCATTACCTAAACATTCGCAATCATATCCTCATTTTAAAAAAGCATTCAGATTTATTTAATTCGTTTGGAATAAGAATATACCAGTTTTTTAAGATTATTTCTTATTCTATTTATTTTATTTTTAGACTAAGATTTACCAAATTGAATATGGTTTATAAAGGACTGCTAGATTCATACAAAATAAAAATATGATCGTTTTAATTTCTATATTATTCTTAACTATATACTTATTTGTTTTTTTTGAATCAATAAGAAAAATTTCTAGGGGAAATCTTGAATATATTTTATTTTATATATGCATTGGATTACCCTTTTATGCAACATTGCAAGCCCAAGTTTTTCAAATATTTGAAAATGAAATTTTTGTTAATCTAATAAAAATTTCAAAGGATTTAATTTTCTTTTATGCATTTATAATTTTTATAATTGGAAATAAAATTTCACTAACTAAAAGAGCTTTTAGTTTTTCCTTGTTAGATAAGTTGTTTTTAATATTTACATTTTTCATATTAGTATATGCTTTAATTCCATTAGGAGAAGCAGATATATTTTCAAAAATAATTTATGCAAAGAATTTATTAATTATACCCATAACCTATTGTATTGGTAGAAACATAACATTTGAAAATAGATTTTTTAATAAAATTATTAGAATATTTTTTTTATTAATTATTACTTCTTCATCCTTAGTTTTTTTAGAATTTTTGACATCAACTCATTTTCATACTTTAATTGAATATTCAAATTATAACTTAGTATTAAATGAGATTGATCCTCAGGGCAATTATGGATTAAGTTGGTCATTTGAGTCTCAGGAATCAAGTCCTCGATACGCCTCATTCTTTGCTGATCCTTTAGAGTTTTCAGCATCACTTATTTTGTTTTTTTCATTCATATTATTTTATTTTCATACTAGTTTAAAGAAAGTTCATTTTATATTTCTTTTTCTCATTTTTATTTCGCTTTTTCTTTCTTTTTCAAGAGGAGCAATTGTTGCATGCTTAGTTGTGGTATTGTTTTCATTATTAATTCACGAGAAATACAAAATCTTATTATCTATATTCTTATCATCTATTGTTTTTTTATTTGTTTTATACAACTTCTCATCAGATGAAATTCAATATATTATTATCGATACTATAAAATTTGAAAACACATCTAGTTTAGGTCATTTAATTGAATGGATTGAAGGTATTCTTTCAATATTAGATAATCCTTTAGGAATTGGATTGGCAATGAGTGGAAATGCGGGTGGAGTTGATCAATCTTTAAAAGTTGGTGGTGAAAATCAATTTTTGATATTTGGGGTTCAAATGGGAGTTTTATCTGTAATAATATATGTTTTAATTTTATTCTGTGTTATCAAAAGAAGCTGTAATGTTTATTACATGAGTACCAATATTGATAAGCATATCTCTTTTCTTGTTGCTTGTACGAAGTTTGGTTTACTACTTCCCCTATTAACTGCCAATGCAGAACTTTACCTTTTTGTATCTTTAACTACTTGGTTTTTTGCTGGGTATATTGAATCCAGATATACAGAACTTAAATTTGAAAAAAACAAAAGTTTATATTGATGTCTTTTATTATAAAACCGCACTGTCTGGGATTAAAACCTACATAGAAGAACTAGTTCAAGGATTAAATAAATATGGAAGGAAGGATGTTGAATATATTTTTTCTCATGATATAGAAAAGTTAAAAAATAAACAGTTTTTTATTAACTCTAAATATAGATTGGTAAGATGGGCTTTTCAACTCCGATATCTAATTTGGAAACAAGTTATTTTACCTATAAAATTACTTTCAAATTCAGCGGATGTTTTAATTTGCCCAGATTATGTTGCACCAATCTTTTCACCATGTAGAAAAATTGTTGTTGTACACGACAACCTGTTTTGGAAATACCCTTTTAATTATCCAGTGCTATGGCGTAATTATTTCACTAAACTAATAAAACTGGGAGTGTCTCGTAATTGTGAGCTTGTAACGACAAGTATATACTCAAAAAATGGTTTAAAAAATATTTTTAATAATAAAATTAGCTACATATATCAAAGTTCTGAAAGAGTATTTTATTCTGATGAAATAAATAGATCAAAGGATTATATATTACACATTGGAACATTTGAAAAAAGAAAAGATTTATTGACTCTTGTAAAAGCATTTAAATTATTTAAAGACAACACCAAGTCAAATCTTAAATTGGTGCTTGCAGGATCAAAAAATTTTAATGGTAACAAACAGGTTTATAGAGAGGTTAAAAGATATATTTCAAAAAATAATTTAATATCATTTGTAATTATGCCTGGGTACATAAATAAAAAACAAGCTATTTATTATTTTAATAATGCCTTTACTTACGTATTTCCATCAATTGATGAGGGTTTTGGAATACCATTGATAGAGGCCATGAGAGCTCGAACTCCTGTTATATGCTCAGATATTGAAATATTTAAGGAGATTGGATATAATTCTGTGATTTATTTTAAAAAACAAGATTATTATGATCTTTATAATCAATTGAAATTAATTTGTAAGGATAAAACAATTGTAGAGAGACTTGTTTCAAAAGGTATTAAAAGAGCTGATTTATTTAATCAAAAAAACTTTATTAAAGGATTTGAAAAACTCTATTAAAAAAATACTAATAGCGCATAGTTCCAATGATAATTATGGAGCTAGTAAAGTACTAATTTCTATCATAGATATTTTTATTAAAAATGGATTTAAAGTCTACCTGATTCTACCAAATAATGGACCTCTAAATAATAATGAAATAATAAAAAAAACTAATCTTAAAATTATAAATCTTGGAGTTTTTAGAAAAAAGTACTTTAACTTTTTTGGATTGATAAATCGTCTTTATTTAATCATAAAATCATTTTTACACATTAAAAAATTTTTAAAAACGAATCAAATTGATTTAGTTTACACTAATACATCTACATTAATAAGTCCATCAATTGCAGCGAAATTTGCTGGAGTGCCATCAATGTTTCATATTCACGAAATCCCTAATGGCAATCCCATTTACTCAAAATTCATTACTGTATTTCTAAATCTATTTCCTAAAAAAATCATTTGTGTTTCAAAATCAGTTTATGATTTTTGGACTATAAATGGATTAAAGAAATCTAAAGCAAAGATCATTTATAATGGATTCAATATAAAAAAACCTAAGTCTAAAACTCTCAGTAACGATAAAATAGTTTTTACAAGTATTTCAAGGATAATACCATATAAGGGCCACTCACTAATGTTAAGAATATTTGATATGCTTTGTAAAAAAAATAAAAATATTTATTTACAAATTGTTGGAGATACATTACCTGGATATCAAAAATATTTAAATGAATTAAAACTTGATATAAAAAAAAGAGGGTTAAATAATAAGATTAAATTTTTAGGCTTTAAAAACGATGTTGTACCAGTTTTAGAAAAATCTAATTTCTTTATTCATACTCCCTTGTCACCCGACCCACTCCCCACAGTTATTTTTGAGGCTATTCAAAGTAAAATACCAGTTATAACAAATGAACTTGGCGGAGCTTATGAAATATTACATGATGGTACAAATGGACTTATGATTAGAAATGATTTAATTAATGAATCCGTTGAGAAAATTTTTAAATACATAGAAAATCATGATCTTCAAAAGAAACATGTAGAGAACGCATTTGACTATGTTTGTAAAAACTTCTCTCAAGAAAGTTTTGAAAAAAAAATTATAAGAATAATTGAATAAAAAATTAAAAATAGCGATTATTGGTTCAAGGGGATATCCATATGTATATTCAGGATATGAAACTTTAGTAAAAGAATTATCAGAAAGGTTAGTAAAAAAAGGCCACAATATAACGGTCTATTGTCATAGATCCTTATTTAAGCATAGACCACAAAATATTAATGGTGTTGATTTAATTTATACTCCATCTGTTGAAACCAAGTTTTTATCACAAATAGTAAATTCATTTTTCTCATTCATTCATGTTTGTTTTTCAAAATCAGATGTTGTTTTAATCGTTAATACTTCAAATGGACCCTTTGGAATTTTAACTAGATTATTCAAAAAAAAAACATGTATAAATGTTGATGGTCTTGAATGGTTAAGACCGAAGTGGAAAGGCTTAGGTTCAATGTATTTTAAAATAGGAACAAAACTATCCGTTCTTTTTTTTGATAAATTAATAACTGATTGTAATGAAATGAAAAAAGTTTATCTAAAAAAATATCGTTGTAATTCTACTGTAATTTCCTACGGGTCAACAATGACTAATTTTGGGGATAATGATATATTAAAAAAACATAAAATAATTTCTAAAAAATATTATTTAATTGTAGGTAGATTAATACCTGACAATAATTCTCATTTAATTATTGATGGGTTATTATTGTCTGATTCTACAATGCAGATTGTAGTTGTAGGAGATGTGCCTTATGAAGATAAGTATGCAACTATGATTAAAGAAAATGCTTCCAAAAAAATTATTTTTACTGGATATGTTAATTGTCAAAAAGAGTTAACTGCTCTTTATAAAAATTGCTTTGCGTATTTTCACGGTCATGAATTTGGAGGTACTAATCCTACAATGATAAATGCCCTTGATATAAATTGTAGTATTATTGCCCTTGACACCCCTTTTAACAGGGAAATGCTTTTAAATAAAGAAGCGATTTACTTTAAAAAAAACTCTAATTCTTTAAAATCAGCAATAAATTTTTTTGAGAAAAATTATCACATTTTTGAAAATAATAATAAAGATTATAAACTAAGTAAAATATATGAATGGGATTATATTGCTAATCAGTATTTAAAATTATTTAAAAAAATAAGTTAATTTGATTGTAGAATGAAAGTTATTTAAATCTCTTCCAGGATGGTAATAAGGTCTAGCATTATCATTCAATTCCCACTGATAGTTAAAGCTCCTTGAAAAAACTGAATTTGATGAAAGCCAAAAGTTTTTAAACTTTTTCTGGAACACAAAATGAAAGTTTAGGTCTTTCCAATATCTTCTATAGTCTTTAGCAGATGAAAATGCATCATAATAGAAATCATTGTCTTGATCAATAATCTCAAATGCTAATGCAAGCCTAGTTTTATTTTCAATATCATATTTCGAAAGACTAAAATAGTGGGAATTACTTCCAGGACCTATTGAACTGCCCAAGACCTCACCTTTATTTGTGTAACCATCATATATGTAGTCATGACGATACCATGATCTAGCATTCCTTAACAATCTACCAGCAGTTTGTTCCATTTGAGTCCATTCCCAACTAAATAAATACTTTTCATTTCTTACAATAAATATTTTTTGTAATCCTATAGTTGCGGCTCTACTATGATCAGAGTCAAGAAAAAGATCTCTTAAGTTAAATCTAGAATCATTATGGTGGTATTCTGCATATATTTCTGCTTTAGAATCTTTCCAAACCCATCTAAAAAATACACCTGCAGCTTGATCAGTTTGATGTTCATAGTCCTCAAATTCATCATTTTTTCGAAATAAATTTCCGAATACAGGAAAATAGTTTGGCGCACCTACCATCCAACTGTATTTACCTTCTATCAATGCTGAGTACATCTGAACCCATCTAATAGCTCCAATTGAAAATCCTTTTAAAAATTTTGGGTTGTATGTTAAAATAAAACCTTGAAAATATCTCCAATCATCAGTTTCCCATATTTGATTGATTTTTGGAACATAAAGTTTTCTTCCACCATATTCGTAATCTGTTCTTGGTGGTGTAAATCCAGAATTTTCTAATTTTCCAGTAACAAACTGCCATTCAAAACTACCAATTTTAGTTTCTATAGGAGAATTTGTATTAATACTTATATGTGGAAATCCCTCAGCATGATTACTTAACATAATGCTGTTTCTTATTGATGGCCCCCACCATAAATTTTCAGATGATAAACCAATACTAATTTTTTTCCAAGATAGTTTTATATATGATTGTCCAAATAATAGTCTATTGAATTTTTCAGCACCAAATCTTTCTGGGATGTCAATATAATTCCACAGTTCATATCTTTTTGCCCATATTTCAGGGTAATGACCTTCCCAGAAACCTTCAAAATTTTTATTTTCACTAAAATGGTATTCAGGTGAAAGATTCACCTCCAGTGGTCCAAACTCAAAATTAATTCCTGTCGAAAAAATTGATTGAAGTCCACGATTTGGTATCATAGAACCATTATTTCTATTGTATGGATGATGAGAATTATATTCTATACTTAACTCTATTGGAACAATATTCAATTTAAAATTTTTCGAATTTATTAATGGATAATAAGTCAAAAATTCTTTATCAGTTTGATTAATCGAAATAGGTCTTATAGTCAGACTACTATTTAAATTCGTAGACTGATCCAAATCTGAAAACCTTAAGAAACTATATATGTAGTCTTTGTTTAAAGATATATTTTGAGAAATTAAATTAGTTGATATCAGACAAAAAACTAGTGTAGTTTTAATTAAATTAGTCATATTTAATCAATCTTATTTTCAGATTATCCATTGACCAACTTTCATCACATTTAGATTGATTAATACCATATTGATCTATTGCATTTGGTTGATATAACTCATCGTAGAATCGTATAATTACAGCATTTCCAGAACTCCTAAATCCTTTTTCCATTTTGTATAAACTGGTTTTTCCACCAAAAAAATTATTATCACATATTTTACTGAGACTAGTTTTAAAAGCCCCTGTTTTTGGGATGTTTTGACTTGGATAATTATTTGGGTAGGACTGCTGTAAACAGTAATCAGGCCAACAAGGACTATTAGAGAATGTTGTTATAAATTTGGTATTTTGTGAATCATTATAAAGGTTCATATCTGGCTTGAATTCAATCAACCATTTATCAGCTTTGTCATTATCACTAAAACCATTTTTATTTCCATCCCAACTACCGTGAATATAAAGATCGAATGAAATAAATACATAATCATGGTCCTTAACATCATCAATATGAACAGTAAATCCATCATTGTTGAAATTCCCTATAATATTATTTCCCTCAAAATTGATTACTTCCCCACCAGTTATATTACTTAAAACTTTATTTTCAAAGTCATTATCATAGATAAGTTCATCAAAAGATAATTTTGGGTATTGACATGAATTAATAATAATAACAATCATGCAAAAAATAATATTTTTTTTCATACAACTAAATTAATTTAAACTTTGATAATATTCAACAGTTTTAACTAACCCATCAATCAAATTTGTTTTTGGATGCCAGTTAAGTAATTTTTTTGCTAAAGAAATATCTGGACACCTTTTTTTTGGATCATTTTCTGGAAAATCCTCATATACTATTTTACTATTTGTGGGTATTATTCTTTTGATACTTTTAATTAATTCTAAAATTGAAAGTTCATATGGATTACCAATATTTATTGGCTTTTGAAAATTAGATTCTAGGAGTCTATTAATACCTTCTATTGTGTCATTTATGTAACAAAAGGACCTTGTCTGTTGTCCATCTCCATAAACTGTAAAATTACTATTATTTAATGCTTGATTGATGAAAGTTGGAATCGCTCTGCCATCACTAATCCTCATTCTTGGACCAAATGTGTTAAAGATTCTAATAATTCTAACATCTAACTTTTTTTTTTTATTATATGCAGAAGTTAATGCTTCTAGATATCTTTTAGCTTCGTCATAAACTCCTCTTGGACCAATAGGATTTACATTTCCAAAGTAAGATTCTTTTTGTGGATGCTCTAATGGATCTCCATAAACTTCGGATGTTGACGCCACTAAAACAACAGCTTTATTCAATACACCTAAATTTAATATGTTTTCTGTACCAATTGCCCCGATTTGTAAGGTTTTTATAGGATGTTTTAGGTAATCAATTGGACTAGCTGGAGATGCAAAATGCAAAATATAGTCTAATTTTTCACTAATGTTAATTTTTTCTCTGACATCATGTTCTAAAAAGTGAAAATTTTCATTATCAAAATTGTGTTTAATATTATCTTTACTCCCAGTTAAAAAATTATCTATTCCAAAGACTTTATAATTTTTTTTCAAAAAGTAATCTGCTAAATGGGAACCAATAAAGCCAGCTACACCAGTTATTAATATTTTTTTCATTTATCAAAAATAACACTTTTAAGTTAGAATATAATTAAGTACTTTTGTTACTTGTTATTATGTTAGAATCAATTATTACATCAAAAACAAGGTTAAATTTATTAATTAAGTTTTTTGTTAATATTGCTAATCAAGGCTATTTAAATTCATTAGCTAATGAATTTGGAGAATCAACAAATTCTGTGAGAAAAGAGCTTAATAATTTATCATCTGCTGGATATCTTACAAAAAAGGGCACTAATAATAAAATAATATATTCCGCAAATATTAAACATCCTTTATTCAATACAATACAATCTATTGTTCGAAAGCACTTAGGTATTGAAGAAATTGTAAAAAGAATTATTAATCAGATTGGTCCAATCGATAAAATTATTCTACTTGGCGACTATGCTAAAGGAATTGATAGTGGAGTTATTGATGTTTTAATTATTGGTTCTGACATCAACAAAAAATATTTAGATCAATTACAACCTAAAATTGAAAAGGAAATAAAAAGAAAAATAAATTTTTTAATCTCCTCAACAGGTTCTAGTCAATCTGGTTTGGTTTTATTTGAATCTTTATTATATAACATAATTATTAGCTTTCCATCTTTTTTTAGGTATTTCTTGAGGTTCGAAAGTGCAGTGTTTAAGTTTGAAGAATGATGTAATACACCATGTGAATATATAATATCATACTTATTTGTAGATGGAATAAAATTATCAAAACCACTAATGACATCACCTTGGAAAATATTTTCATAATTAAGGTTGTTTAATTTAAATAAAGTTTTTGTTGACTCTACTGCAGCTTTAGTTAAGTCTACTCCCGTGTATGATTTAGCATGTTTTGCCCAATTAAGAGCATCTGCTCCGACTCCTAATCCAATATCAAGAACTGTTTTCCCTTTTGAAGATTTAAAATCAACAATTTTTTTAATGTGATGTTCCTTATTATATCTAAAATCTATGTATTCCTGAAAAAAATCAGTTGAGGGATATTTACTTTTTATAAACCAATTACCACACAAATTGACTTCCCAAAATTTTTGAATTTCCTTTTCTGTCATTTTAATAAAATTAATCTAAATAAGCTTTAAACCATAATTCTAAAGTTAGAAGTTGGTAAATTTTATATGCATTATCTTCTTTTCCTAATCTATCTTTTTCTATCATATCTCTAACTTTAGAGTAGTTAAATATCTTTCTTTTATTGATATTATCTTCAGAAAGATATTCATCAACCATATCTTTTAAATCACCCGAAATCCATGATCTAATTGGGGCACCAAATGAAGCTTTAGGTCTATAAATAATTTTATTAGGAAGTAGTTTTTCAGCTATTTTTTTTAAAATATATTTTGATTGTTTATTGAAGAACTTGAAATTACCTGGAATTGACATTGCAAAGTTTATTAGCTGTTTATCGATAAAAGGAACTCTTACTTCAACGGATGCTGCCATTGAACTTTTATCTGTATATGCAAGGTTTAATCCATTCATAAACATGTGAATGTCAGTGTAACACATTTTATTAACCAGATCATCTTTATATTCTTTATCAAATATTTGTTTATGATCTTCATAGATAGAATCAATTATTTCGTTTGATTCATCTAATAAAAGATCATTCAATTCATTCCTGTCATAGTATGAATAACTCATTCTATATGCTTCTTCAATTGGCATCTCAGCAAAAGAAATGAACTTTTTTGACCATCTAAATAATCTTAAACCAATTGGACCAACTTTGACAGGAAGAGAGCTAACTACTTTTCTAATAATTTTTCTAATAATTTTTGGTAATTTTTTATAATTCTGTGAATATAATAGAGCTTTTTGTCTTCTGTAACCACAAAAAATCTCATCAGCCCCCATTCCAGACAATAAAACCTTCGATCCATTTTTTCTAGCTTCACTACAAATTAAATAAGTATTTATAGCAGCAGGATCACCAATAGGTTCATCGAGCGAGTAAACTATTTTGGGAAGTATTTTTGTTATGTCTGATTTTACAATTATCTCGTTGTGATCGAAATTATTAATATTTGCAACAATTTTTGCGTATTTTTCATCCTCAGGCATATTTTCTATATTTTTATCTTCTTTGGATGTACCTATTGTATAAGTTGATAGATTATTATTTATTTTTCCAGCTGAAACAGATATCATTGATGAATCTAATCCTCCACTTAAGAAAGAACTGACAGGAACATCTGATACCATATGTCTTTTAATAGATGAATTATATTCATTATATAGTTTTTTATTCAAATCATTTTCTTGAAAATTTATTAACTCTGTACTCAATTCCCAATATTTATTTATTTTAAAATCATCATTTTTAATATCATATTCAAAGTAATGACCAGCTGATAACTTTAGTATGTCACTGAAAATAGTTTGACTTCCTGGGACCCATAAATAATTTAGTGAAGAAATTAATGCTTTTCTATTAATTTTTTTTGAAAAAGGGATAAGTTTAGAAAGGGTTTTTAATTCTGAGGCAAAAGCCATTTTGTTACCGTTTTTGATGTAATAAAATGGTTTAATTCCAAAATGATCTCTTGCTGCAAATAATTTTTTGGTTTTCTTACTATATATAACAAAAGAAAACATTCCTAGAAAGTATTCAAGGCAAGATTGTTTAAATTTTTTATACATTTCTAATATAACCTCTGTATCAGAATCAGTAATAAAATTAATATCACTTAAATATTCTTCTTTCAACTTTTTATAATTATAAATTTCTCCATTAAAGATAATTACTAAATCATCTTTCATCAATGGTTGATCAGCAGATGCAGACAAATCAATAATGGATAATCTTTGATGTGATAATGCAATAAGATCATCATTCCATGTTGATTGATTGTCTGGACCTCTATGAAATTGAATCACATTAGCTTTATTAGCAAGCTTTTCTTTATTACTGTAGTTTATAAAACCTGCAATACCACACATACATTAATTTTTTATTAAAGATTTTTTTAAATTTTATTTATTTGATAAAAATATTTATAAAATTTTTCTCAAATGATTCCAAACTATAATTTGTTTTAAGTAGTTTATGTTGTCTTGTTCTTTCTTTTTCAAAAGACTCCATATCATTTAGGTAAAAATTAATTTTCTTTAGAAGAAAACTCAGTATTGATTTATAATCATTTTCAATTTTTTCAGATTTAAATATTTCATTAATTCCATTTATAGCTGATGATAAAACTAAACATTTACATGCAACAGCCTCAAGCATTACCACAGGGAATGCTTCTCTTCTATACATGGATGGAAAAATAAAATATTCGCACTTTTTCATTAGATCATATTTGTCTTTTCCATATAAAGGTCCCAAAATTTTTATTTGATTTTCTTGTTTTAAATCAAGTTGTTTTAATAAATCATTCTTTGTTAAATCATTATCTGACCCTACAATGTAACATCGTATATTTTTATTTTTAGAAGATATTTTTTTAAAAATTTCGAGAGCAATTAAAACACCTTTTTCCTCGACATAGTTTGAAAGAAATAAAAAATTTATAAATTTTGATTTTTTTTGTAAACTTTGATTTTTATCATTACTAATGTATTTTATTTTTGGATAAAAATTATTTAGGATAGTGTATTTAATATTTTTAATATTTACAGATTGAAATAACCCTTTCCTCAAAAAAATAAAATTTGAAAATCCTGAAAGATATTGATACAAATATTTGTTAATTCTGTTCTTGTTAATGAAGGAATCAATATTTCCAGCATGGAGATAGAGTTTAAAATTTAAATTATAAAAAATTCTAATAATATATATCAATAAAAAATCACGATAAAAGGCAATTCCAACAGGAACAATTGTGAAAATAATTTCTCTTTTTTCTTTCCTTAAAATTTTGAAAACACTTGATATATTCTTTAGTAAGTACACAATTGATTTAAATTTTAATTTTCCAATGGTTGAGATATCATTAGTAAACCTGTAATCGTAATAAATTATATCTAATTTTTTATTGATGAGTTCTGAATTCTTAATCACTTTATTAATGTAAGAAACACCATGAACGGGGGGAGGAAATTGACCTATATACAAAACTTTTTTTTTCATGTGGAGAATGAATTTACAGTTTGTTTCATAGTATATTTCTGAGAAGCTTTTAAGCAATTTTTACATAAATATTCGTAATATCTTTCAGATTTTGAAATAGATATTATAGTAGAAACTAAAATTTCCCAATCCTTTTTAATTATAATTGAATTAATACCATTTTTTAAATAATAAAACTCAGGGCTATGAGTTTTAGATCGAAATGTTATAATTGGACAACCAAGATTAAAGCTCTCATTAGCAACTAACCCAACAAGGCCTGGGATGATTATAAAATTTGTATCATTTAATATTTCATAGATTTTTTGTCCAGTTGTTCCTAATATAATTTCAACATTTTCTGATTGATTTTTTAAATTATTATCACTATCTGTTATTATTTTAAAATTCCAATCTAATGATTTTGACTTTGCATAATTAGCTAATGATAATATATCATTAATTTTTTTGTGAGGATAATTTCTTCCTATAAATGCAAACTCAATATTTTTGCTTGATTTTATTTTTCTAATTGGATTACTTTTTGAATAATAGGAAACAACTGTATTATTGAAGCATATTATCTTGTTTTTAAAACCATCATTTTTTAAATGATACTTTACCTCATCATTATATGCATAATACCTACTACAAAATATAAGTGAAAATTTTCTTAAAAAATTAAAACTAGGATTTTCAGTATTAAAATTAATATAATGACCAAAATATGCTATTTTATATCTGTAAAATAATTTTAGAAATATTAAATAATAGAGCATTTTGAAAGAAAGACTATGTTCTATTATTACTTCATGATATTTAGTGTTATTTAATTTTCTTAATATTGAAAATAAACCTCCATCAATTTTTTGAAAAAATAAATCAATTCCTTTTTTTTCTAATTCTAAGAAAAAAGGTTTTCTATAGTGAGGATAAATATTTTGAACTATTAATTTTTTCAAATCTTATTAGTTAAATTTTGAAATTGCTTACCTGAATCATCCTTGAATAGATTTTTTAACAATTTTAAGTTGTGGTCAGTAATTTTTTTAAAATCATTTTCGTTAATTTGATAAAGTTCATTAATTTTTTTTGAAACCTCTTTTATATTATCTCTATCATCAATAAAAAATATTTTGAAACCTTTTAAATTTTTCTCAATTGATTCAATTTTAGTAGATAGAATTAAACATCGGTTTAATATACCTTCATAAATAACCCTAGGAAATCCCTCACCTTTAGATAATATTAACAAAGTTCTCGCATTTAAATAAAAATTTTTTCTTTTTAATTTATCAGTTATATACCCATGGTAGTCAATATTTATTAATCCATTCTTTGACTCTTCATATTCAGGCCATTCCCCTACTATATCAATTTTTATTTTTGAACTTAAATTTTTCACAGACTCAATTAAAGATATAATACCTTTTTGTTTTGAAATTTTACCACTGCAAAACAAGAATCTTTTTGATGAATAATCCTTTGAAATATTTTGATTTAAATCTAACAAGTCAGTGATTGGCGTAACCTTATGAACATTATGTTTTTTGTACTGATCATGTAATTTTTGACCTGTTACAAATGTTAAAACAGATCGTGTTACCATTATTTTTTCAATAATTAAATAAAAACTTACAATTAAAGGAATCAGAAATTTTAATCTGTAATTTCTGTATACAAATGTTTCGGTAAAATCACTACCTATATAAGAAATTATTTTTGTTTTAAAATTTAATAAAGCAATTAGAATAAATTGCTTTGATGGTAAAAAAATATAAGTTAAATAATAACTAAATGATAAAAATAAAAGACTTATGTTGTTATAAATAAAATTTCCTTTTCTTAGATTGAAGTATTTACAATCAAAATCAATGAAAGAAGTATACCTGTTTTTATAATTCTTTATTTCAGTTATTGGAGCAGCAATAGTTACATGATATTTTTTTGATATTGATTGAAAGTAGGTTATCATATTTGAGTTAGTATAATACCTATTATTTTGTTTTATAATTTCACCATAATGACAAATAAGAATATTTTTTTTCATTTAATTATTTTCAAAACTTCATTTTCAAATTTTTGGTTATTCAATGAAAAATCATTAAACCAACAAAACTTTCTTTTAGAAATTCTCATTATCTCATCAGCGTAAGTTTTAGCATTCCAATCATCAATCACACTTAATCCGAAGAAGTTCATGTTTTGAAGGTGTTTTACTCCTACGTTAGATGAAATAACAGGTACACCTAAGGATAGTGACTCAATAATAGCATTACTGGTTCCTTCAATTTTTGAGATTGATAATAACATTGATGCAGAGAATATTTTTAATGCAGGATTTTTAACAAAACCTGTAAATATTATTCTGTTTGAATAATTGTTTAATGATATTCTTTTAAATTCTGAATTTTCAAATCCTTTTCCTAAAATTTCTATCAAAAAATTTTCTGGTAAATGATCTAAAATTTTAAATAAAAAATTTAAATTTTTAACCTTTGTATTTCTAGTTATTAATAATACTTTAACAAAGTTTTTATCATAAAAAAATGTTTTATTTTTTACCTTATTTCTAATTGATAAATCTATTTTGTTAGGGATAAATAAGCTTTTAATTTTTGGCAACTTATACTTATATATCATAAAATTTTGATTTTCTAAAGAGTTTGAATAAATAGTTTCAAAAGTTCTTATTGCAAGAAAATTTTTAACATGACCAAAAAAGCTGTTTCTTTTTTCATTGCTTCTGTAGAATGCAACAGACTTTTTAAATTTTATGAGTAAATTTAATATTGATATATAATAAATACTTCTATTTAAAAAAGATAATATAAAAGAATTAGGTGATTTATCTTTAAGAAAATTATAAAGAAAAATAATACGACTTATGTGACTTTTTTTATCACAAAAAATCGTATTTCTAAATTTTATTATAGAATTTGATTTTTCAAAATATATGATTTTATAATTAATTCTTTTTTTAGTTAAAACATCACAAAAAAATTTAAGTTGATTTTCAGCACCACCTTTATTTATAGAATTAATTAGAAAAAATACCATTAAAAAAATCTATTAAACTTTATAGTAATTTTTATACCAATCAATAAATTCATTGACACCATATTGTATATCAGTATTTGGCTTATAATCACAATCAGAAATTAAGTTTTTTACATCTGAATACGTGTCAGAAACGTCTCCTGGTTGAATAGGAAGTAATTTTTTTTTCAAATTTAGATCTAATTTCTTTTCAATTGCAGAAATAAAATCACCCAGTCTAACAGGGCTACTATTTCCAATATTGTATATTCTGTAATTAGTTTTATACTTTTTAAAAATATTAAGTCTATTTAAAATTAGCTTGTAAATACCATTTATAATATCATCAACATATGTGAAGTCTCTACTCATATTTCCATAATTATATACATCAATTTCTTTATTATCTAAAGCAGCTTTAACAAATAAAAAAAGGGCCATATCAGGTCTTCCCCACGGACCATATACCGTAAAAAATCTCAATCCAATGGTTCTGATATTAAATAAATGAGAGTATGTGTGAGCGAATAATTCATTAGATTTTTTAGTTGCAGCATAAAGTGAAATAGGATTGTCTACTCTATCCTCTGTGCTAAATGGCAATTTTTTATTACTTCCATATACTGATGAACTTGATGCATAAATTATATCTTGAATATTATAAATTTTACATAACTCTAAAATATTAGTAAATCCAACAATATTTGATTGTATGTATGCGTCTGGATTTGTCAAAGAATACCTCACACCAGCCTGAGCAGCTAAATTTATTATAATATCTGGCTTCTCATTTATAAAAACTAATTCTAAATTTTTTTTGTCTTCGAGATTAATTTTATAAAAATTAAAATTTTTATATGTATTAGATTTTATTAAATGATTATCAATTATTTGACTTTTAAGAATACCTAAATTTTTAAGTCTATCATACTTTAAATTTGGATCATAATATGAATTTATATTATCTAATCCTATCACAGAGACACTTTCACTAATCAATTTTTTTGATAAATGATAACCAATAAATCCAGCAGCTCCGGTTACTAAAATTTTCATAATTGTATATTATTTTTTTGGTTTACTAAAAATACTAAACCAAATTATTATTTTCTAAATTTTGCATATCCTTATTTATTTTATGGCTTAAAATAAATTGTCCTATCAAAAACATATAAAATATAGTTGAAGAAACGGAAAAATGAGAGAAAAAACCTATTCCAAATAAAGATATAGTTAGTAAAATTTGATTGTTAAAAGGAAATCTTCTGAACAAATATGTAATATATAGAATTAAAGAAATCAAACCTCCCTCACATAATATTAATAAAAGATGGTTTTGTGTATTTATATCTACTCCATAATTATTAAAATGCCAATCCAAAAAAGAATTATAACCTCCACCAATTATAAGTTTTTGAGGATCGAATGCAAAAAACTCAATTATTCTAAGCCAAATTGCAGTTCTTCCAGTTGAAATTTCATCGAAACTTTTTATTTCATCGATTGGGATTGTATCCATGTTATAGATGAAATAAGTTATCACTACCGAAATTGAAAGTAAAAAATATCTTAAGTTATTTTTTGATGATCCTCTAATTATAATAAGCTCATAAAATAAAGTCCCTATTAAAAAAGTTAATTGACTTCCTCTTGAAAGTGATAAATATAACGTTAGCCCTATAATTGAGTATAAAAAAATTCTATTTATAATGTTTAGTTTGGAAATCAATAGAAATAAAAAAAATACTATCACTAAAATATTTCCATAGGAGTTTCCGGTTCCTAGATAACCACCATCTAATTTATCCATTCCAAAATATATTTTTTCGAAAATAAAATCAAAACAAATAAAACTTATAAAAGTAAATAAGTATTTCTTAAAAGTATTTAAAGCTTTAACATTATCAATAAGAGTATAAATTAAAAGAATGAGAATTAAAAATTGAATAAAAAAAGAGACAATTAATGATTTTAGCTCTACCCCATTAATTACTGATGTTAGTGAAATGAAGGCAATCAGTGCTACTAAAATTAAATCTTTCTTTATTTTCTTTAATTTAGGTAAACCAATTAACAATAATGATATTATAAAATATATTGTTATATCATTAAAAAACGGAATTTCAAGTTGTCTAAAAATTTGTGGATATAATGGAGAAATAATTAAAAAAGAAGCCAGATCTTCTTTTGATTTGTAGATTATAAATAAATACGTTAATAAAAGTATTATAGCTACATACCACAAATCTAATCTAAACAATAAATCAAACGTTAATAAAAAAATTAGATAAGGAAAAGTTATTCTCATTAGTTAATTAATTTTTTTAGGGATTTAAATTTTAAAAAATTTAGTTTATAACCATACAATTTTGATAAAATAAAAATTGTTAAACAAAAAACCATAAGCTCAGAAATCAAATAAGAAGATCCTAGTATATATGGAACATATAGATCATAATTAAAAGCGAAGTATAATAAAACAACTCTAAAAATAAATGATAAAAATTTAGAAATAGCTTTAATTTCTGGTTTGCCTATAACTACAAAAAACATATTTGATTGCTTAGCAAAAAATAAAAAATAATATGATAAAATTAGTGGAGCTAAAATATATATAGACTCATTCATCTTTGGAATGAAAATTATTATTAAAAAATAAGATAAAAGAATGCATATAATACTGTAAACTAACATGTAAATCCACAATAAAGATATTTTTGAAAAATACTTTTGATATTCAGTTTTCGAGAACCCAGAAAGCCTCTTAAAATTAACAACATGATATATTTGATATATAACTTGGAGTTTTGTAAATATTTTGTAAGCAAAATCATATATAATAATATAATTATTCAAATTTAAGACTGCGAGCAATAAAGGTTCAAACCTATCTTCAATAACTCTTACAACTGAAATAGAATAAGTCCTCAAACTAAATTTTAAAACTTCAATATGACTGATAATTTTTTTACTAAAAATTTTATACTTAAGTATATAATATAAAGAAATGATGAAAATTACAACCTCAAAAAATACAAGAAACTCAAGATAATATTTAAAAGAATCAATATTTAATAGTAAAGTAATTGAAAATAAAAAAACAAATAAACTAGGAATTAAATCATTTAAGTAATTAAAATATTTTAAACCTATGTCTAGCCTAATTATTGGATTGAAAACCTGTTTGATTGTCATCAAAAAAAACAAACCAATAATTAAAAATAAATTTGGGTTTTTAGAAACATTTAGAACCTCAAATAAATTATTATTGAAAAAAAATAAAATAATACTAATCAAAGAGAAAACAAACAAAGATTGAATTAATATTGTAGAATATACTTTCTTTCTATCATCATAGTATTTATTATAATAATGAATTACAATTTGGCCATAACCAATATTGCTTAATTTAGCAATTACACCAACTGAAATAAAAGGTATTATTGCATCAGAATAATAATCTGCAGGTATATAATTAAAAATTAAATAGGAACTAAATATTGTAAAAAATATTGAGCTAACCTTAATTAATGAGGTAGATTTATATTTTTTTAATGACATTAAAATAATAATACTGTATTTTTTTATAGAGATAAGGAAATAAGATAAAAATAAATTTTTTAAATGATAAAAATTTTAATAATCGATAATGAGATAATAAATTAGGAGTAAATTTTTTTTTAAAACTATTTTTAAAATGGTAATAAAAAATATCTATGCTTTCCTTGTCGAAGTTCCCAATCATTCTTTTAGCAAAATTATTTTGATAATTAATATCAAGATTTTTAATATAGTTTTTATTTATTTTTATTTTATTAATATCAACTAAATACTTATAATTTTTAAATTTTGATAATCTTCCAGAATATGGTTTCTTTATAATTATAGTAGGTATTCTTAAAAAAAAGAACAATAACTGCAATGTACTTGGTGCACCAATACATATCTTAATATTACTTAAATTATTAAATAATATATCATCATTATATGAAACAATTACATTTGACGACTCCAAACTTTTAAAGGCTAATGATTTAGATTTTATTTTTATTTTTTCTTTTATTAAAAGTTTTGATTTATTTTCATTTGCATATTGTAATAAACCCGATTTTAAAATATGTTTTGGTTCAAGAGGTTTAAAAATTGAACTTTTTCCAGATTGCTTTGTAAATGATGTAATAAATAAAAGTATGTTTTTTTTACATTTATTATCATAACTTTTTTTATAATCATCATAAATTGGTAATCCAATTGCAAAACATCTACCCTTTAAATCTTTATTGATTTTCAAAGCTTCTTCTACATCGATGTCACCTATTAAAAATAAATAATCATACATATAACCTAATCCATTACTCATAGAAATAAATGTTTCATCTTGATAATCTGGAGAGCCTTCTTGAAATCCAATCTTTATAGTTTTATTTGAGGAAAAATAGTAAGATATTAATAATGAAGACCATGTAATTTTCAAATTAGTTTCATCAAAAAAAACATAATTGAAATCATCTTTTAAAAAAAATTTTTTTAAAGATTTAGTGATATAATCACTTGATTCAGAATAGGGTTCTAAGTTGTAAAAAATATTGACATCTAACTTTTTAATATCATCAACTAGTAAATCTACATCTGAATATTGATAATTATAATCTCTTATAACTGTTCCAAGTTGTCGATACAAAAATATATTAACATCAAAAGAGTTATCTTTAGATAAAATTTTAATTAATGGTAAAATTGATCTTGCTGTTCTAAAATATGATAAACAAATTAAAATTTTATTCATTTCATTTTATTCCAATAAATTGAATATTTCTTTTTTTCATTTTATATACATAATCTCTAAAGGGACAATATTGAAAATCTAAAGTTTTAAATTTTTTAACATTATAATTATGAAAAGTATTTATTTTATCAATATTATTTGTAATTATCCTGGACTCTCTATTATTAGTGTATATTTTTCCACCTTCCTTTAAAGATTTATAAGAATAATCAATATAATCATTTACTATATTTAAAGGCATTTCAGCAAAAGATTCGATATTAACAACCAAATCTAAAGAATTAGAAATATTTAAAGATTTGTAATTTTCATTTGTTCTAAATATAAAATTCTTATTAGAATTTAAAGAAATATCCTCATTTGGTAAACAAATATTTGCTTCAGGTATATAAGTTTTAATATTTTTTGCACAATGGTATATCATCTCTGGTAAGTCGATGATATAATATGTAAAATTTTCATATTTTTTAGACAATAGTAAAGGTAAATTACCTAGTCCAGCCCCAATTTCTAAAATTTTAATATCATCATGTATAAGTCTAAATTGATCTATATAATAGAAATTATATATAGATTTTATTGAATTAAATGAATTTTTAAGTTTATAGGAACTATATAAATTAGATTGAATTTTATTTTTTTTTAGAAATGATTTTGCTTCTATATACCTTTTATCAAATATTTCATATTTAGAAATTCTCAGATTGAAAATTTTAATAATTTTATATGATAAATGGTTTAAGACTTTTATTGAAAATTTATCAATCAAAATAATTATTTTAAAGGTTAAACTATAGATATACATGATTGGATAAAAAATAAACCAAAAAATATTATATCTTTTAATAGGAAAATAACCTCTGAATTGACCAAGAGCACTATCATTATCAATTTCAAACGATTTTATCATTGAAGACCATAATGATCCATAGTCTTTTTTATTTTTTTTTATACTATTAATATAAATCTCACATCTTTTATTAAAATTATTTTTCATAATAATATTTTAGTTAATTATAATCACTTGATTGGCTTCAATAACTCTTTTTTTAAAACCCTTTTTATTATATCAAAAAATACCAATTTATCTATCTTAAAATATTTGAGTCTTTTTACAATAAAAAGATAGTTTAATTTAAGGAATACAAAATTAGAATAAACCCTTCCGTTATTATCTAAATAAATAACTTTTTTAAAGTTAAATTTATTAACGACTTTGTTTAGTTCTTTAAAATGCCATGGAACTTCTGATTCAATTATTGCAATAACTAAATCATAATTAATTGAATTTTTTCTTGATTTAATTTTTTCAGAAAAATGTATTTCATTACCAGGTAATATTTTTCTTATTACATTCTTAACAATATCATAAAAAATCTGTGTGCTTTTTAAAACAACCAATATTTTTTTCCCAGAAAAATTTTTATTGGTTGTTTTTATCATACCCCATTTTTTTAATAAAAAATCAATATGATACTTTTTAAAATCATTATTATTTTTATTTATAGAATTTATAAGATCATTAAAATTAGAATTATCATATATTGGTTTTAACTCTTTAGGATCTTTTAATAAATCATAAAATTCTTTTTTTTCATTTCCTTTAGAGTTTTTATAAACTATACATTTTTTATCATTTTTAATATATGATGTATTTGCTGGTAATTGACCTAAATATCTGTTATCTGTTCTAAGTAATCTTGATTCTAAGTTATAATCTGATTTAAATAAATTCTCTCCATAATATTTAGATGATTTTTTTACATTCATTAATTCACATAATGTAGGAACAATATCTAACGTAGAAACTTTCATGGTATATTTTTTTGATACGCATCCAGGATATTTTATTACTAGAGGAGTTAAAATATTGTCATTAAATAATTGTTCGTCATGACCCCAACCTCTCTTTTTTGCCGAAATATTATCCCAACCTCTAGATAAATCAGGATAACCATGATCTGAGTTAATTAAAATAATACTTTCATTCATTAATCCTGAATCACTTATCTTTTTTATAGTTTTATCAACTATTTCAGAAATATTTTTATCAACTCTTACATTATAGTGTAAATAAGTCATAGTAGGAACAGACCAATCATTTTTATCAATAATTTTTGAAAACATATTATAAACATCTTGATTAGTCCAAACATTTTTTCTGTGATTTAAATCTTTTGGATAAAACTTCTTATCCATAATTCCAAAAATATCTGACATTATCTCTCTACCATGTTTAAAATATATCGCACCATGTATATTATATCCTTGTTTTTTTAGCTCTAGAGGAAAAAAATCAAATTCTTCAAAGTTTAAAAGAAAGTTATGATACGACCTGCCAAGTAAATAACAGGGAGTACTTGACATCATGCTAGATATAGATTGTATAGTACTTGGTGCTGAGGTAACAACATTTTGAAAAAAAATAGAATTTTTTGCTAAACTAGATACACTCAAAGGGAGTCCCCTATTATCATTATTACTTTTATAATTTCGAGCAGAGTCTATTAATATCCAAAATAAATTTAATTTATTTTTACTCATAGTTTTACTTATTCTTTAACTAAATATTTGATAAAAATTTATGAAATTTTAAATCATCAGGTGTATCTATTTCAATCCAGCCATTTTTAATAAATATAGGTTTAATTGGTTTCAATTTTTTTGTGATTAGGTCTAAAAAACTTGTCATATACATGTTTTCAAAATCATTATTGTCGTATAATTCATTTTTGTCTAAGTCTTTATAATAATCTTTAAAAGTTTCTATAAAGCTTTTTTTTAATTTTATCATCCCTATGTATTGCCCTTCAATTTCATCAAATGAGTTTGGTTTCTTTCCTAATTCAAATATGTTTCCATTATCGTCAATTTTTAATGTCTCAGCATCTGACAATGGATTATTCATTCTAGCTGACCAATACTTTTTCCAGAATATATCTACAACCACTGAAATATCATAATTACAATTTTTAACCTCCTTAATTACCTTATCATCGTAAACAATATCCCCATAAATAACCAATAAATCTTCATCGCTTGACATTACCTCCTCTGCACAGAAAAGAGAGTAGACCATATTTGTAGAATTATATTTTGGATTATTTATCTTTTTAATACCATCATCTACAATTTTTTCATTTAAGTAACCAGTGACTACTGTAATATCATTAATGTTATTTTTTCTTAATATCTCCAATTGATGAAATAGTAAAGGTTTCCCTAATAATTCGACCATACATTTAGGTCGATTTTTAGTTAAAGGGAGTAGTCTTGAACCCATTCCTGCCGCTAAAATTATTGCTTTCATTTAAAAAAAGTTCTTATTAACTCATAGTCATTATCTTCAATTTCTCTTTCAGGATGCCACTGAATACCTAAAATTTTATTTTTTTTATGCTCTATTGCTTCGACAACATTATCATCAGTAGTTGCAAGAATATTAAAATCATTACTGACATCATTTTTTAATATACAATGATTGTGAAAAGAATTTTTCATCATATTATCAAATCTTTTTAAACTAGAAATTAGCTTGTGACTGATATTAACATGACCATTAAAGTTTTGAGAGATACTCCCTCCAAAATGAACATTTAGATACTGCATTCCTCTACATATACCTAAAACTGGTATATTATTATTAATTGAAAAAGAAACTAATTTTGACTCAATATCATCTCTTTTTTCGTAAACATCTTCAAGCTTAACATTAGATTTATATAATTTTGGATTTACATTATTACCACCAGATAATACAATACCATCAAATTTAAAATTCTCAAAATAACTTGAAATATGAGTCGTATTAACTGGTATTGGAATTAAAATAAACCCTAATTTTTCAAAGAATTCAATATAATTAAATGCAATAGAGTTTCTTTCTTCAAAATAATTTGGGGCCTGAGTAACACGCATTGAAATAGCAAGTTTTTTCATCATTGCAGAACGGATATTTTTTTATTTGCACAATCTAACTGAATTTGTTTTGAAACTTTTAATTTTTCATAAATTTTATCTCCACAACCTATGGCTGCAGGCAAACCAAATTCTGCACATCGAATAGACATATGCGAAGCAACACCACCATATTTAGTTATTAATCCACTAATAGAATGACTAAAAATCCAATCATAACCTGGATCCGCATTTTCTATTAAAACTATTTTAGAATTAAGATCTATTTCGTTATCAATAGTAGTAATCTCACAATTAATAATTTTCTGAGTTATAAAGTTAGGTTCTGAATTTTCCTTAAAAAAGTAATCAATATTTTGATCACTAATAATTAAAGGAGGTAGTTTAATGCTAGATGTAATTAAATGATGTCTTTTATTTTTTTCTATGTCTTCTTTCAATTTAATATGAAAATTATTTTCCATAGAAGATTCAAATAATTTTAATATTGTATTGTAATTTAAGTAAGATACTTCATCACGACTTAAGTCAAATTTATTTCCTAATTCCAATATTAAATCTAAAGCGATACTCAAGCTTTTAGTAAATTCAAATTTTGTTTTTTCTCGAGCTTCAGTTGCTCTTATACAAAAATCAATAAGTGTGTTGGCATCAAAATCTAGGTTGTGTGCACTAATTTCATTATTGATTTTTTCTATATCTTTTTCGCATAAAGAATATGTTTCATTTTTATAGGTTGAATCATCCTCACCAAACTTAACGTAATCCTCAAAATTTTCTTTATAAGTCTTTGATCTAACATCATATGTGCCAGGTCTTAAATGTCCATAGACTTTCAAAAAACTATCTTTTGAGATTTCATTTCTTGTCAATTTAGACAAATCATTTATAAATTCTTTAGCAACGGTATTTATTGACTTAAAAAATTTATCATAAGTATCTTTAGAAATTACATTGACATCTCTTAATGACCTAAATAAAATTGAAGCTACAAATCCAAATCTTGCCATTATTGAAAACGGATAAGTCCCATAAGTTTTACAATCTTCAATTATTTTTACAATTTTATCCTGTATTGGAATATCTGAGTTCAAAATCTCATTTCTTTTATTCTCTAACAATTTAGTTTGATCAATTTGATCTTTAATTCTTATATTTTTTTCATTAACAATATCTGACGTCAAATTTTTAAAAACTTCGGAGATTTTTAAAATTTCACTTTTACTAAATCCGTTCTGGTGAAGTTCTTTCATTCTAGAATCAAATTTAAAATCATAACTGTTAATACATATTTCAAATTCAACTTTATCGTGTAATGATGGATTATTACTTAATTTATTTATGTAATAATTAACAAGTTTTTCGGCAGTTTTATCATCTATATTTTTTGGTGTGAATGTATTGAAACTCATTCTTACATCAATGTAGGGTTTTCCAGAAAGGCTAATTAAACCAGGGTGATATGAGACATCTCTGTAACCAACCTCTTTTCTTGAGCTTGGCCATATTTTATTGGTTATCATGTTCTTATATAGATCAAAAGCTAGAGGGTTAGGATTTATTCCTATTATCTCAGCAGGATTCCAATCTGGCATAATTCCATAAATTGTTCTTTTACCAACCAGTTTTGGAGATGTTGTATGCATCTTTTTTAAAAAACTTTTAATGTTTAAAAGTTCAGATTTTACATCAATGTCAAATACCTTTAACGAATTCTTAGAAGATGCAATAGGCCTAACCTGTAGTATATACAATTCATCATTAGCAATTGCAAACTCAATATCAAGAGAATCATTTGAAGTTATTTGCTCAATTTCTATTGCTCCTTCAATAATTTTAACTAAGTCGGGGTTTTTTGGATAGTTCTCAGAATGTTTTGAATAAATAAATGTCCTTTCATTTGCAATATATGATCCTGATGTGATAGAATCTGTTTTTTCACTCAAATCGTAATTTATTGTAAAATATGGAGCATTAGTTTCTAGATCTCTGGTAAAAATCACTCCACTTAACTTTACGTTTTCAACAAGTGGTTGAATAAATATTTGATTTTCAGAGAAAGAAGAGTCTTTAGTAATATCATAACTATCTATTACAAAATTTATTGCTTTAATTATTTCTTCTGGGATATCAGAATTAACATCTAAAACACTTTCATACTTACCTGCCATAGAACTATTGATAGTATCTTCGTTCAAAGCTGAGCTTCTTACTATTAATCTTTTAGATGGGAATTTTAACTGTATTTTTGAAACAATCTCATTTATATCATTTTTTATTTCATTTATTGTGCACTTAATTTGAGGTAAAATAATTGATTTTTTTACTTTATTTTCAAGAATTTGAAGAGTATTCGCTTTAGTTTCGAATTTGAATTGAACTAAATCAGCAACCGAATCCATCTCAGCCCACTGACCTTCAATATCAATTAATTTATATGAAAATTTATTTCCTAAATAAGTTAATAAATCTGCAACAGTGGATGAATTAAAATTGAAATTTGATTCTATAGTTAATTTTAAATCTCTAACAATATGTAATGGAATATAAAAAATACCTACTGATTCTCCTACAATTATTTCATCTTGATTTTTAACACCACTTGATATTCTAATTTTATTGGTTTTTGAGCATTTAAAAACTTTTTCTGACTCTTTGAGAAATTTGTCAGTTCTCCCTTCATACCTATTCTTCCATGTTGAGTCAATAGTAATAACTATTTCATTATCATAATCAAATATTTTTTTTAATGCATTTTTTTTAAATACTACGTCACTATAGCTTACAATCAATGAATCATTAAATGAACTATTACTTTCATATAATGAAGCTAAACTCTTAGTTCTTTTCCAGTTTTTATTGTAATAATAATTTAGGTCTGGATATTTTTCAATTATTTTAAGAAAACCAAATCCACCAACGACATTGATGTCATCAATGCCATAATCATTAAAATTTTCAATTAGAACATCTAAAATTAACTTATCATTATTATACTTAGTTAAACAAACAGGTGTTGTATTATCTATTTGAAGATTTGATTGGCCAGCAGCCAGAAAGATTAATTTCATTAAAATAGTTTAATCAAAGTTTATAATAGTGAAGAATAAAAAATTTAAAATTTAATAAGAATTGAACTATTAACTTAATCCTCTCCAAGTATTTCCATTTTTAGTCCAAAAATGATTTACTTTAATACTACTTAAATAATAATATTCATAATTCTTCTTTACCATTTCAATAGCCCAATATCTATCTTCCTTTCCTATATACTTCTCATCAAATTTATTTTTTATCAAAAAAGATTTATTATAAAAACAATAAGCATTATGTAAAAAACTCCTCTTTTCAATTTCAGAGTACATATTAATTACATCTTCATCCGTAAAATGAGACCAAATATATCTTTTTGTTATCTTTTTACCTCTAAATATTGGGGTTTGATTTCCAAAAACTGCAACATATTTTTTCAAAAGATTTTTCACTTTTTTTAAATCTACATCAACTATTTGACAATGTGCTGATAAAATTAATACAGTTTCATTGGTACAGTTTTTAATTCCTAAATTAAGAGATTTACCAGGGGAATAAGATGACTTTAGTTGAACTGTTTTTATGTTATATTTATCAAATAATGAAATTACTTCTAAAGTATCATCTTTACTTTTATTATCAACTATAATAATTTCTGGATCATCAAAATTATCAATACAAGATTGAATAGCATATCCAATATGTCTTTCTTCATTTCGAGTTCTAATAACTATACTTAAATTATTATTCATTAAATATTTTTTTTAAAGTTTTATAATCTATTGCTTGATCCGGATCACTTATTGAATTATTTGGATCAGGATGAGCTTCAATAATCAATCCATCAGAACCAGCAGCAATAGCAGCTCTAGAAATTGGTCTTACAAAATTTCTATATCCTGTAGAATGACTAGGATCATAAATTATAGGTATATTTGTTATCTCCTTCAATGCAGGAATCATCATTAAATCAGGAGCCCATCTAATAGTTGGAAAAACATGCCTGTAGGATGGCATACCAACTACTCCTCTAAGACATATTGCAACTTTTTTATTACCACCGACAAGAATTCTTTCACATGCGCCTAAAATTTCATCAATTGTCCCCCAAGTTCCTCTTTTTAATAAAATAGGAATGTCACATTTACCAAGCTCATCCAGTAAAGAATAATTTTGAAAATTTCTAGTTCCAATTTGAAAAATATCTGCTACACTACCAACTTCATCAATCATGCGCGGGTCCATAACTTCAGTAACTATAGGTAAACCCGATTCAATTTTTGCCTGTTTAAGTAATTCTAGACCTTCCTTTCTTAATCCTTCTTTCCAACCATTTTTTTCTTTTAAAATTGGGTATGTACATGGTTTATAGGCGCCAGCTCTAAGAGCATCTGCACCACATGACTTTATTTGATTCGCAATTTCAATAATATCAGGCCCTTCGACTGAACAAGGACCAGCTATTTTGAAATGTTTCCACTCGAATGATAAATCCAAATCTATACTGATATTTAATTTATCTTGACTTTGTAAATTTTTAATGTAATCGTTCATTTATATTTTTTTCAGCATTAATTAAATCATTTTCACTATGAATGTTAGTACAATTGTCCAACATTGAACCAACTCTTCTGCTCATCATTCCAGATCTTACATGTTCAGCTTTTATAATTCTTATTGAGCCATTTCTTGTCCCATAACTGTCTACAGTAAAAAGATCATCATATTTATTATCCTTAGCATATTTTAACATATTATCTAATGGAATATTTCTATCAGGATGGTCTGGTTGTACCCCAACCACATGAGTATAACTTTCATTACCAAATTTTTTAAAAATTTCTATATAAACATCAGCTACTTCTCTTTCACCCATAAAACTTTTATCTCTTCCAACTATAGTAACGCCATAAGGTTCAGAAACAGATTTTATTTCAGGATCTTCTGTTGAGACAATAATTTTTGATGTTAATTTTGATGATTTAGCATAAATTATAGAGTGTTCAATAAGAGTTTTACCGGAAATTACTCTTAAGTTTTTTCTTTTTAATCTTACTGAATCACCTTTAGCAGGAATTATAACCAAGGAGTTAATCATAAATTTAAAGTTTATTTATTGACCATTTGTATGCTTTAGTTTGACCCTCAATAGTCATACCTCCAACATGCGGTGTTAAAATTACATTTAGATTTTTATTTTCCAAGAGAAAAAAGTTAGAATCTTTAACGTCATCAAATTCATTTTCAAGAACATCAGTTCCATAACCCTTCAATTTCTTGTTATGTAAAGCTTTAATTACATCCTCTTCATTAACAATTTCTCCTCTTGATGTATTTACAAGATAATCAACTCCATTATTAAGTAATTTATAATTAATTAATCCCTTTGTTTCTTGAGTTACATGCACATGAAGAGAAACTATTTTTGATTTTTCAAATAATTCTTCTATGGTTTTACAATTTACTCTAGAATCTTTAACATATGGGTCATAAACAAAAACATTTGCATCAAAAGCTTTACAAAAATTATACATCATTTTACCTAATCTACCAAATCCAACAATACCAATATTACTGTTTCTAATTTGGTTACCTACAAAATGAGTGTAATCCCATTTTTTTTGTGATTTTACAAAATTATTAGAATTAGTTATATGCCTCATTAAATCAATCATTAATCCAAAAGCTAACTCGGATGTAGATGGCAATTCATTAATTAATTCAAAGTCGTTTTTATGACTTTGAATAGTAATATTATTATTTATACAATAATCAACATCAATATGATTTAGGCCTGTTGAACAAGTATTAATTATTTTAATTTTAGTTTGTTTAAGTAATTCCTCATCAATTATAAAATCTTGTTTATTTGGATTGCAAACTATAGTATTTATGTCCTTATTAATTAAAATTTCTCTTAATTTTTCTTTTCTAATATTTTCCTCTAAATATACTTTACCTTTTAATTTTATTAAATCAACAACCCCTTCAAGATGAGAAATTGGAGTAATTACAATGATTTTTTTATCCATAACTACAATCTTGAATCAACAGAATTTGAAGGCCAGAATGACTTTACATCAAAAATAACTGGATTTGATGTTAACCTAATTTTTTCTAGTATTTCAGCAAAACTATTGTGTGAGACAGCAAGGATAATTCCGTCATATGATGAATCTATATTAGATGACAATTCAATATCATACTCATTATATACTTCTTCAGCATTGGCATAAGGATCATAAACATCTACACTAAGTCCAAACTGATTCAATTCGTTATAAATATCAATTACTTTAGAATTTCTTATATCAGGACAATTTTCCTTAAAGGTAATACCCAGAAGCAAGATTTTAGCATTATTTATTTTTTTGTTCTTAGCTATCAATAGCTTTATAAGCCTATTAGCTACATATGTGCCCATACTATCATTGATTCTTCTTCCTGCTAATATAATTTCTGGATAATAACCAAGTTGTTGAGATTTTTGAGCTAGATAATATGGATCAACTCCAATGCAATGTCCACCAACTAAACCAGGTTTAAATGGTAAAAAATTCCATTTTGTACCTGCAGCTTCTAATACTTCATTGGTATCAATCTTTAATAATTCAAATATTTTAGCTAGTTCATTAATAAATGCAATGTTGATATCTCTTTGACAATTCTCAATAACTTTTGCAGCTTCGGCAATTTTTATTGACGATACTAAATGTGTTCCAGCGTCAATTACAGATTTATACAAATTATTAATTTTTTGAGCACTATCTTGATTTGACCCAGAGGTTATTTTTTTAATTTTGGTAACCGTTCTTTCTTTATCACCAGGATTAATTCTTTCAGGTGAATATCCAACATAAAAATCTTTATTAAAAATCAATTTTGATTCTTGCTCAAGTATAGGCACACATACATCTTCAGTTAAGCCAGGGTATACTGTACTTTCATAAATCACAATATCACCAAATTTTATTTTACTTCCAACGAACTTAGATGAATCTAATAAAGGTTTTAAAATTGGATTTTTATCATTATCAATTGGTGTTGGTACAGTTATAATATAATAATTAGCATCTAATTCTGAAGAATTATGTGTAACATAAAGTCCGTTTTTATCATTAATATAATCTGAACTATTAATTAAAATTTTATCTAAATCTTTTTTTTCAACTTCTTTAGTTGTATCATTTTTAGACTTAAGTTCTGATATTCTATTCTCATTGATGTCATAACCTATAACAGAATATTTTTTTGCAAAAGCTACTGCTAATGGAAGTCCTACATAGCCTAAACCAATAATTGCAATTTTATTTTTCACAACAAATAATTTTTTAATATCTATAATACTCAGGTTTATATGGACCTTTAACTTTTACCCCAATATAATCTGCTTGATTGTTTGATAGTTCATCTAACTCGACACCAAGTTTTTCTAAATGAAGTAAAGCAACTTTTTCGTCAAGATGCTTTGGAAGCATATAGACCTTATTTTCATAATTTTTTGAGTTTTGCCAAAGCTCTAACTGGGCTAATGTTTGATTTGTAAAAGAATTGCTCATCACAAAACTAGGATGTCCAGTTGCACAACCTAAATTCACTAATCTTCCTTCTGCTAAGACAATAATTTCAATACCATCTAAGTTATATAAATCAACCTGAGGTTTAATTTCAATTTTTGTATGACCGTAATTAGTATTTAACCAATTCATATCGATTTCATTATCAAAGTGACCAATGTTACAAATAATAGCTTTATCCTTCATCAGTTTAAAATGTTCTCCAACAATTATATCCTTATTACCAGTTGCAGTTACGATTATATCAGCATTTTTTATGACATTTTTCATTTTCTTAACCTCATATCCATCCATGGACGCTTGCAAAGCACATATTGGATCAATCTCACACACAGTAACTATTGAACCTGCTCCAGCAAATGAGGCAACCGTACCTTTCCCAACATCACCGTAACCAGCAACTACAACTCTTTTACCAGCTAACATAATGTCAGTTGATCGTCTCACAGCATCAACTGCACTTTCCTTGCAGCCATATTTGTTATCAAACTTTGATTTTGTAACAGAATCATTTACGTTAATTGCAGGCAATGGAAGTGTACCATTGTTAAACCTTTCGTATAATCTATGAACTCCAGTTGTTGTTTCCTCAGAAAGTCCTTTTATATTATTTACAAGTTCAGGATATTCGTCTAAGACCATGTTAGTAAGATCACCTCCATCATCCAATATCATATTTAATGGTTTTCTGTCTTCTCCAAAAAATAAAGTTTGTTCGATACACCAATTGAACTCTTCTTCATTCATTCCTTTCCATGCATAAACTGATATTCCGGCTTTTGCTATAGCAGCAGCAGCATGATCTTGAGTTGAAAATATATTACATGAACTCCATGTTACTTCAGCACCCAAATCAACTAAAGTTTCGATTAATACGGCTGTTTGTATAGTCATATGTAAACATCCAGCTATTCTTGATCCTTTCAAGGGAAATTTATTTTTATACTCTCTTCTTAAAGCCATTAAACCTGGCATTTCTGCCTCAGCAAGTTTAATTTCTTTTCTTCCCCATTCAGCTAGGGAAATGTCTTTTACCTTGTATGGTATGAATTTATTTTTTTGCATTATTATATATTAAATTTTTCTTTTATTTTATTTACATAGTCTAATTTTTCCCATGTAAAAAGCTCAACTTCTTTCTCAATCTTATTTCCATATTTATCATAGAACTTTTTGACTTTCTTAATTGGAATTCTTCCCATGTGTCCGTAGGATGCTGTTTCAGAATATATTGGATCTCTTAATTTTAATCTATTTTCAATATAAAAAGGCCTCATGTCAAAGGTTTCACTTATACCAGTTGCAATTTCATTGTCAGTTAAATCTATCTTTGCTGTTCCAAAAGTATTAACATAAATACCCATCGGTTCTGCTACGCCTATTGCATAACCAACCTGTACTAAACATTCAGAACAAAGTCCAGAAGCTACAATATTTTTAGCAATGTGTCTAGTAGCATATGCAGCACTTCTATCAACTTTACTTGGATCTTTACCTGAAAAAGCACCTCCACCATGAGCACCTTTTCCACCGTAAGTATCAACAATGATTTTTCTACCAGTAAGTCCGGTATCACCATGTGGCCCGCCAATAACAAATTTACCTGTGGGGTTTATATGATATTTAATGTCTGAATTAAATAAATGTTTATACTCAGGATATTTATTAATAACTCTCGGGATAAGAATAGATATTATATCCTTTTTTATTTTAGCAAGCATTAATTTTTCTTCATCAAATTCATCATGTTGTGTTGAAAGCACAATAGCTACAATTCCTTTGGGTTTATTTTTTTTATCGTATTTCAGAGTGACTTGAGATTTTGAATCTGGTCTTAAGTATTTAATTTCACTATTTTCCTTTCTTATTAAGGCTAATTCCTCTAAAATTTTATGTGATAAATCAAGTGCTAATGGCATGTAACTTTTAGTTTCATCACAAGCGTAACCAAACATTATTCCTTGATCACCAGCACCCTGTTCTTCATCAATATCTTTATCAACGCCTTGATTAATATCAGGTGATTGTTCATGTAAAAATGATTTAATTTCACAACTCTCATTATCAAACAAATATTCTGACTTATTGTATCCAACTTTTTTAATTACATCACGAACTATTTTTTTTTCGTCAATTTCAGCATTTGATTTAATCTCTCCAGCAATTACAACCAAATTTGTTGTAACTAGAGTTTCACATGCAACTTTGGATTTTTTATCAAAAGCGAGGTAACTATCAATAATAGCATCGCTGATTTGATCAGCTAGTTTATCTGGATGACCCTCACTAACAGATTCTGAAGTAAATAAATAACTCATATTAATAATTTTATATTACAGCTCTACCTTTCATGTTTTGCCAATCTTTATTTTTCCTGACTTTATTATTACTTTCCATGACTGACTTCAGAGTAATATTATTAGATTTTAATTTGTTTGATAAGTTTATAATTGCAGATAAATCTTTAGGAAAACAATGTCCTCCAAAACCAAAATCTCCATCAGGTCCCGGCACAGCCCAATGAGAGTTTCCAAGCCTATCGTCAAGAATTGCATATTCTACTACCTTATCGTAATCAAGGTCAAGTTTTTTACACAATTCATACATTTCATTAGCAAAAGAAACTTTAGTTGCTAAAAAACAATTGGTTAAATATTTAATCATTTCTGCATGTGTTGATCCAGTTTTTATTATGTGAGCTTTAGGAAATACTTTTGCAAAAACTGCTTTTAAACTAGAAGTTGTTGGTCTTGGTCCACCAATAATAATTCTATTTTGATTTTCGTAATCATTAACAGCATTTCTTTCAGTCAAAAACTCGGGGTTGAAAACAATATTAAAATCAAACATACGATTCCATCTTTCAGTTGATCCAGGTTCAACAGTAGATTTAATAATTACGCCTTCTAGCTTTGTTGATGTTTTAATTTTATTAAGTTCCGATTCAATTAAATCAACATTACATGATCCGTCCTTATTCATTGGTGTTGGTAGACACAAAAATATAAATTCACAATTCAAAACATCTGAATGGGATGAATTACATTTAGCACTATCAATATCAAATGTTTTTATATCGTAAAAATTTTTAAATTTCTGATAAACTGCATTACCAACAAAACCTTGACCTATTATTCCAATTTTTTCCATAATTATATAGCTTCGCTACTTT
>CACGNO010000005.1 GCA_902574335.1 uncultured Bacteroidota bacterium | reverse complement strand
TTATCACCATTTTGTTGTTGCTTACTACCATTTTAGGGAAAGCACAATCTAGATATAATGTAATTTATGAAAAACAATTAGGACAGAATTTTGCCGGAGAAAATATAAATGCAGGTTTTCATTTACTCGATTATGCAGACTCATTATTCATCCCAAAAAAAATAATTAAAACTGAAAATAATTTCGCTAAAGTGATTAACCCTATTTTCCGCTTTAGTAAACTATTCTTAAGTAATTATCTAATAACTGATTATGCAATGACAATGAATCATGAAAGATTTGGTCATGGATATAGAATGCTAGAGGCAGGTGGTTCTATTAATAAAATTGTTTACAATATGCCTCCACCTTTCAACAATGAATTCTCCTACATAAATTCCACTTACCCTCAAAATTTTACCATACAACAAGAATTAATGTATAGACTAGGTGGTTCTGAAACTAATCTTGTTTTAACCGATGTAATGCGTAAGAACATATTGTTAGATGAACGATTCAATTACAATTTTGGCCTTGCCTATCTATATGGAAGCAATGATATGCCAGGCTACACAGCCTTTGTTACTAATCCAGCTGCTGACCCAATACAATACAGACAAAATATAAATCAGCTATATGGTAATGAATTACTTACTCGGGAGAAAATGCGAACTTATTCATTCATTGCTCTATTGACTGATCCCATAAATTTTTACGCCTTCAAGTCTGTCTTTTACGACTATATCATTAAAGGTAGACATAGCTCCAGAATAGGAATGATAAAACTGAGCAATAGACTTCAATATTTGCCGAGGTTTAGATTTGAATACACCCCTTATGGTCCAGAATTGGTATATCAAAATTACTTTAAGTTAAATTCTAAATTAATGCTGTTTAGTTTTAGTCATTCAGACCCAAATTTACCCAAATCATGGCGAGTCGTAGCAAATATTTGGAATCTAAAATCATCCGATAATCTATCATTTAATTTATCAGGACAAATTTGGGATCAACCAAATATTGAGTTTTATCAAAATGACAAACTTATAGCATATGAGGGCTTTGGAGGTCAATTTATATCTACTGTTAATTATGACATTAGCAAAGACAAAAACCTTTATGGATTTAAACTTCAAGTAGGATATAAATCAACAGGATACGCAATTGGAGAACAATTAAATAAGGGATTAATAATTAGAGGAGGTTTGACTTTTAAATTAGGAAATAAAAGCCCGAAGAGAACAATGTGTATAGAGCATAGCAACCTGTGGGATACTACATAACCATTTACAGTCAATATCCGAAACAATTTTAGTTTAACTTTTCATAATAAGGTTCATTATGTGATGAGTATCAATTAAATCTCTTGATGTTAGACTAATGTTCGATATTTCCAATGAGTTATCTACTAAAATAACCCCAAAAAATTGGGGGTTTTTTATTAGTTTTGCAATAGATATAGATTTATGATTTTTGATTTAGAGATGATAAAAAAGGTTTACAGTTCTATCAAACAAAAAGTTGATAGTGCAAGGAAAGTCTGTAATCATCCTCTTACACTTTCAGAAAAAATTCTTTATTCACATCTATGGGATGGAAATCCAAAAAAACCTTTTTTAAGAGGAAAAGATTATGTTGATTTTGCACCAGATAGGATTGCATGTCAAGATGCTACAGCTCAAATGGCTTTGTTACAATTTATGCAGGCTGGTAAGAGAAAGGTTGCAGTACCAACTACTGTTCATTGTGATCATTTAATTCAAGCTAGAATTGGAGCAGATGAAGATTTACAAAATGCTATAAATACTAGTAATGAAGTTTTTAATTTTTTAGAGTCTGTTTCAAATAAATATGGGATTGGATTTTGGAAACCCGGTGCTGGAATTATACATCAAGTGGTTTTAGAAAACTATGCTTTCCCCGGTGGTATGATGATTGGGACGGATTCTCATACCGTTAATGCTGGAGGTTTAGGTATGGTAGCCATTGGAGTTGGAGGAGCTGATGCTGTTGATGTAATGGCAGGTATGGCATGGGAACTTAAATTTCCTAAACTTATTGGAGTTAAACTTACAGGTAAACTTTCAGGATGGACCGCACCAAAAGATGTAATATTAAAAGTTGCTGGAATCCTAACTGTGAAGGGAGGAACGGGAGCTATCATTGAATATTTTGGACCAGGTGCCAAAGAGCTTTCATGTACTGGTAAAGGAACAATATGTAATATGGGTGCTGAAGTTGGGGCAACTACATCTACGTTTGGTTATGATGAATCAATGGAAAAATATCTTAGGGTTACAGGTAGAGATTTAGTTGCAGATGAAGCTAATAAAATTAAAGAATATCTTACTGGAGACCCAGAAGTATATGAAAATCCTGAGAAATATTTTGATGAATTAATTGAAATAAATCTATCAGAACTTGAACCACATATAAATGGTCCATTTTCACCAGATATTGCTACACCTGTGAGTAAAATGGCAGATACTCTTGTTGAAAATGATTGGCCAAGAAAAATTGAATGGGGATTAATTGGATCTTGTACAAATTCCTCATATGAAGATTTATCTAGAGCATCATCCATAGCAAACCAAGCACTTGAAAAAAACTTGTCTACAAAAGCAGATTTCGGAATAAATCCTGGTTCAGAACAAGTAAGATATACAGCAGAAAGAGATGGGTTATTGAATATTTTTGAAAAACTGGATGCTAAAATATTTACAAATGCATGTGGACCATGTATTGGACAATGGGCTAGAAAAGATGCAGATAAAGAAGAAAAAAACTCAATAATTCACTCATTCAATAGAAATTTTGCCAAAAGAGCTGATGGTAATCCTAATACTCATGCTTTTGTTGCATCACCTGAAATGGTTGCTGCAATTGCGATATCTGGAGACTTAGCTTTTAATCCAATGAAAGATAAACTTCTTAACAATGAAGGTGTTGAAGTAAGTCTAGAGGAACCAAAAGGCTGGGAATTACCTCCAAATGGATTCGATGTTGAAGATAATGGATATATAGATCCTGTAGAAGATGGCTCTGATATTCAAGTTAAAATAGACCCAAAGTCAAAAAGGCTTGAAAAACTAGAACCATTCAAACCATGGGACGGTAAAAATATAATGGAAGCAAAACTATTGATTAAAGCATTTGGAAAATGTACTACTGATCATATATCTATGGCTGGACCATGGTTGAGATTCAGAGGCCATTTAGATAATATTTCCAATAATTGTTTGATTGGGGCAGTAAATGCTTTCAACAAAAAAACAAATTTTGTGAAAAGTCAATTGACTGGAAAATATGGCGGAGTCCCTGATGTTCAAAGAAATTACAAAGAAAAAAACATTTCTACTATTGTTGTTGGAGATCACAACTATGGTGAAGGTTCATCAAGAGAGCATGCTGCGATGGAACCAAGGCACTTAGGTGTTAAAGTGGTTTTGGTTAAATCTTTTGCAAGAATTCATGAAACTAACTTAAAAAAACAAGGTATGCTGGGTATCACCTTTGACAATGAAAATGATTATGATTTAATTCAGGAAGATGATACTTTTAACTTTATCGATTTAGATGGATTTGCTCCTAATAAACAATTAATAATCGATATAATCCATTCTGATGGATCAACAGATAGAATAAAAGCTAACCATACTTACAATTCTCAACAAATTGAATGGTATAGGGAAGGTTCAGCACTCAACCTAATAAAAAAAGGGGCATAAAACCCCTTTTTTTAATAATATAATGTTTCTTAGTTAAAATTATTCAGAAGCAGCCTGAGCCTCTTCTATTCCAGCAATCATTTCAGTTGTATCATAGTTATGATATTCTTCAATAATTTTACCATCATCTCCCCACTTAAATCCAATATGTGCAGGAAGATTGATTGTATTACCAGTTAATTTACTTGTAGCATTCCAATTAAACCAAGTTTGGGTAATTGTTGCTTCAGGATACTCGGCAACAGCTGGATATGTTGTTGTTTCTACCCAAGGTCCTAAATCAGTTCCACCAACCTCTCCAAAAGTCATTGTAATGTCATAAGTTGCATGCTGAGCTTGCAATAAAGGAATAAGATCTTCTTGCGTAATAGGATCAATACTATTTAAAAAAATTTTAATATCAGGTGACCAGAGTGATTTCAATCCCTCCATATCTTGACTTAAATAATTTTCATAATGTCCTCTAATAGCGTTTGATTTATCATCATCAAAAGTTACTTGAACACCAACAGGTGCAGTATCACAACCAATAAATAAGGCTGTTATCAATATTAGTATTATTTTTTTCATAGATATTAATTTAAAATTATTCAGTTAAAGCTTGAGCTGCATTAACTTCAGCAATAAGTGAAGATTGATCACTAAATAGCCATGTTTGAGAAACAGATCCATCATCATTCCACTGATAGGCAACATGACATGGAATTTGAACAGTTGTACCGGTTACCTTTCCTGTTCCTCCCCATATAAACCAGGCATGCGACCATACCCCTAAATCATTTTCATATGATGTTGTTTGAACATATGCACCACCCTCTCCTCCAGGACTTGATATAGATATATCACTAAATAAGTCATGATGAGCAGCAAGTCCTGCAACATTAGCTTCTTTATCAATAGCTTCTACACTATTAATATACACTGTTATGTCATCGGAATATAATTCTTCAGACCAGCTATATTCATTAGCTAAATAACCATCATATGCTGATAAAATAGCTTGCGATTTTTCATCATCAGTTGTTACTTTAGGACCTGTTGATTCACATCCTACTAATAACACTGAAATAAATATTAATATTAATTTTTTCATAATTTTTAATTTTTAATTGTTATTTATATAATTTTCTATTTGTACAGCCATTCCATTAACATCCATCCAATCACTAAATCCTGTTATTTTTCCATCATCACCAAAGTTTATGAGACCATACCATTTATTTCCACCCTCAGCTCCAGTTTCTGAATGTTTCCATTTCCAAACTCCGTAAACTCTTAATCCATCTGGATTATCAGTTGGAGTTGCACTAGAGTATAACGATCCAGACCAATAGGCTGAATTTTCATTTGGATCCGCATCAGGGTTCATGTTAGGACCTTCTCCTTCCATAAATATGATATCATCAAAGTCATTAAAATAACCTTGTACTGCGCTTTTAAATCCTTCATATCCTACAAGTTCACCACCATTATAATAAGGTGGACTCCACTGAACAGATTCCGACACAACACTTAAAGTTAAATCCATATCTTCTGCATTAAAACCTTTTGCAAAAGTTCTAAAAGATTCTACATGCTGTTCAAATTTTGCTTGATTTTCAACTGAAACTGAACTAGAATTGTTAACATCTGCGCATGATACTATTAAAAATAGACCACATAATAATAATATATTTTTCATTGTTTAAAAAAGTTAGCCAATGAATTTAGTAAAAATGTTTGAAAAGATAAAGTTGAAAGGTAATTTTAATAACCCCACATATCAACATCAAAATCAAGAATTTCTTTTTTAATTCTTTCGGACTCCATTATGAGTCTAAGTTGATATTGTCTATTTGATTCGCCATTTCTTTGTCTTATATAATCTCTAATAGTTCTATCACCGTAAACATTATCATATTTGTATATGTATGAACTGAACCTTCTATTAACTAAAAGATCATCAAATGAGATTCTATTGTTATTGTTTTTATCATTAAAAACCATGTGGTTACTTAAAACATCTCTAATAGAAGGGTACCAAATCCAAAAATACCCTTGTTCTTTACCAGACTCTTTTAAATTTCTACCCACTGGCTGAATACCTAATAGTCGATATTTCATTTCGGAATGTTTTTTATCAAAGAACCAAACACCCTTTATTTTATAACCAGTGATATCGGATGAGGTTGCATAGGTTTGGGGCCTTGAGTCACCAGGTGTAAATTTACTTCCATAAAAATCTTTAATCTTTTCGGTTCCAGTGATCTTATTGGAATTTAAAAAATTGTCATTTCTTACATCAAATACCTCATCAATGCTACCATTTTCAACATTTTCTCTAATAATTTTCCATAGAGATTTTCTAGTGGATGTGTATTGTTCATCATTTACTGGGAAAAGAAGTTGGAAATTCAGTTTTTCATTTAAATCAATAAATTCATATACAACCTTGGACCATAATACATCAGTATCATCAACCTCAGGATATTCGATTGATTTCTTATCTGCTTTAATTAATTCAGTACCAATTTCAGATGGTTTTTTTGCATTAAGTAAATTAGATTGACCGTAAGAACTTATGCAAAAAATTGATGATAATATTAAAATTATAAAACTCTTCATAATATTATTTTATTGTAACTACGAAAGGCTCTACATTGGTAGGCGATTTTAAATCACCGTCAATTTTAACTGCTTTCAATACAGTCACAGTTACACTTGAGCCTCTGTTAGCGCCATTTATATCTCTTACAGCTTCATTACTGTTTTGGATTTTATTTCCTTGAACCGTTCTTGTTGGTAAATTACCAACAGTTATTTGAAACGATTCAACATTAATATCATAGTCATATAAAAAACCTGGCGGCTTTTCTCCTCTAATTAAGCCATATAAAAGAGATTCCTTAGATACTTTATCACTATTTACGAAATTGTAATCTTGACCTCCTACTCTTTCATAAACTGATCCACGTCCCGGTGGTGCATCTTCAACTCTAAAATTAACTAAACTAGTTATAACTTCATCATTAGCTTTTCCCGAAACGACCACATCCATACTTTCAACGCCAGAATTTGGTGCAGCAAAATATCTAGAACCAGTTTTCAAAATTGTACCATTCTTACCATCTACTCTTATAGATGTTAAATCAGCAATTCCTGGAAACGCAACTGCAATTTCATTTCTTAAGCCTATGTAAAAAACCTGCATATTTACAGGTGATACTATCGCCTCATTTGGTTTTGGTATAACATAAAATTGAGTATCTACTAAAAGACTATCTGTATTTCCATTGTTATCAAAAAATAGATAGCCATATATTTTCTTTATTCCAGGTGTTGAAAATCTTTTATTTAGCTTAATCTTTCCATCAACAACTTCAAATTCAGAATCTTTAATTTTAATATTGTCAACCTTTAAATCAACTCGGTCAGGTTTAAAACTAGAGTCAGTATTTCCAACAACCACTTTGGCATCAACTATACTATTAGTATAATAAGCTTGTTTGTCTGTTTCAAGTAGTGTACTTTTTGAATCAAAACTCAATTGACGATCTTTAGTTTTACTAACAAGGGAGTTTAGAACTTCATATTCAACAGATCTTATATCTGATTGTATTTTAGTAAATTTTGAAAGTGATGCAACAAGCGGGAATTTTTCATAATTATAGTAAATCCAATCCTCTTTAATACCATCTCTATTAACAACTTGATCATCTTCTGGATAATTAAATCTTAATGAGAGATTAGATATTGCTGTAGAAAATCCGTAATTAGATTGAACTGTTCTTGAGTCTCTATCTTTAATTGAATCTAAGACTGATTCCACTTTTCCAGTAAAGTCTTTGAAATAATCAATAAATTCTTGACCCTTAGCAGTTACACCATCATTAATAAAAAAGACCTCGTCTAGATAATTACTTTTATCCATAACTTGATAATCTCTTCTCTGACTAATTTTTTCATTTCCATTTTCATCTATATATTCAACATCAATCATAAAATTATTCTCATCTATTCCTATCAAAGAATCTTTTAAGTCTTGAATAAAATTGAAATAATCGTCTGTAATCACTTTTAGCTTAGGAAGTTCTTCAGAGGGGATTTTGTAATAATCTTGATTACTATTTTGATCAATAATATTATAGGCACTATCGATGGAAGTTTTAAGCTCAGAGGTAGATTTTTCCATGTCTTCACTTAAAACCCCTAAAGTTGCCAAAACCTCTTTACTGATCTGAAGAGCTAGCATAGCAATAAACACGAGGTACATCATGTTTATCATATTTTGTCGAAGTTTTTGACTTCTAGTTTGTTTTCCTGAAGATCCAGCCATATTACTTGTTCATTGCACCAAGCATAGCTTCATACTTAGCATTTAATTCTTTAACAGTATTTTTCATTTTTTCAAACTCATCACCAAGTCCTTCAGGCATATTTACAGTCTCAAATGCAGCAACAGTTTCTTTTAAATTATGAAGAACTTTAGCAACTTCTTGGATATTGGATGAAGCAGAGGATAAACCTTTATTGAAATCATCAGTATTTTTTTCCATGTCAGTAGGAACTTTGATAGATGCTGTTGCTTTTGAAGCATCTGAAATATTGGAATTTAGTTCAGAAAGACCTTTAACTGTTCCATCAACTGCTTTTTGTAATGCAGCTGTCTCTACTGCAATAGTACTAACAACATCTTCTTCTTCATCTTTTTTACCTATTAAAAACCCTTGAATACCTGATAATACAAAAATTCCAGCTTCAACTGAAAGACCTACAATAAGCCAGGTGTTAGCTGAAAATATTAAGGAACCATTTATAATTTTTAGTAGGGCACCAATAATAACAACACCTGCACCAACACCAAATAATAACTCAAATACGTTATCTGGTAATAATTGTTTTTTCATAATTCTTAATTTTTAGTTTATAATTTTTAATTAAAATATTTTATTTGGATTCTCTTGAAAACCTACATCCTCTCCTAAATAACTTTGTACAGTTCTAAATCCAATATATGATCTCTTTAAATCCTTTTTCTCATAATCTCTAGTTGAAACTTTCAAAAAATGGGCAACATCTTTCCATGATCCTCCTCTTACAACTTTATATTTATTATCCTCTGATCCCTCAATATTCGGATTAAGGCCTGCTACGAAGTCATTTGCACCTTTCTCAAAATTTGAATCAGTCCATTCTGAAACATTTCCTGACATATTATAAAGACCATAATCATTAGGCCAATAAGATTCTGCTTCTGCCGTATATAAAATTTGATCAGCAATGTAGTCCCCTCTTTCAGGTTTAAAGTTAGCAAGAAAACAACCCTTGTCATCATATGTATAGGGTCCTCCCCATGGATACTCGGCTCTTTCAAGTCCGCCTCTTGCTGCATACTCCCATTCAGTTTCAGTAGGGAGTCTGTAATCACTAACTAACTGAATATTTTTTCTGGCTTTTCTTTGATGCTGATTTTTATAGAAGGTTCTCCAATGTGCGAAAGCTTTAGCTTGATCCCAGGAAACACCAACAACTGGGTATTCGGAATATGCATCATGCCAAAAATAATCATTGTGCATAGGTTCATTATAACTGTAAGAGAAATCTTTGTACCAAACTGTAGTATCAGGATAAATTTCAATTTCCTCATATTCACTCCACTTATTATTTTTAGAGTCGAACTTTCTGTAATTATATTTTATTCTTTTAGTTTTAAAAGCTCTCAAGGCATTGGGGGTAGAATCAGCGGGTATAAAAAATCCTTCATAATCTTCTAACAAATCAGGACCAATACCACCTTCAATAACAGCGGCATAATTAGCATCTAGGTAGTCTGATCTATCCCAAGGAATTTTAACATCCCAGTTTAATCTGTAAGTAGATTTATTTTCAATATCAAGAATACCCAAACCATTTTCTTCTAAATATTCCTGATAAGCAGTTTTTTCTTCACCGTCTACTATTCTATTGTAAACAGGCAAAAATTCCCACATTGGATCATCTTCTTTAGTTTCTTCACCTATTTTATAATATGCAGCAACAGCTAACTCGTTTCGAACTACTGAATCTCTAACCCAATTAACAAATTGTCTGTATTCACCGTTTGTTATTTCAGTTTCATCCATGTAAAATGCTTTTACTGAAACTGTTTTAAGAGTTGGATTTTGATCAAGAACTACACTTGGATTTGAGGGACCCATTGTAAATGAACCTGAGGGAATCAAGACCATACCATGTGGTTTGTCTGAGAAAAATTTATTGGATTTAACACCAGTCAATTCTCCTCTATCATTTTTCGAGCATGAAAAAAATAAACCTAGAAGTAGTACTATAAATAATTTTTTTCTCATAGTTGTTAACTATTTCTAATCAAAATTTGTGCCCTAAAATAACAATTTTGTATTAAACTCAAGTTATTTTATTTTTTAATCTAGTTAAAATTCTTTCAGAAATGATCGAATTTTTACATTTATAATAATCATTTGCTGTACAAGAAATTATATCTTTTTCAACTGATATTAATTCATCATTAATAAATTCAACCCACCATCTTCCAGTTATTAGGCTTTTATAAAACTTAAATTTATAACTATCAACCTCAATGTGATAATAAACAAAATTATCATTATTGGCTTCGGGGTTTTCTTCAAATCTTGAATTAAAGCCATCTATTACATACCATACAGCTTCAGCCAGCATAGAATTCATAATTGAAAAATCCCAGTTTTCAAAAAAAGAAACAACTTTTGATTTTGAGCCAGAACCTGAAAATCTTGATAATGAACAAAACTCATATGTCGTAAATCCATTAGGATATTGATGAGCATTATTAATGTCACCAGATTTTACAGATCTGATATCGAATGATGTAAGATTTGAATCTCTTAAAATAGGTTCAGCTTCATCAACATTTGCTTTAACTTTACCCAAGCTTAGTGATTCAAATTTCATTTTACTTACTAATTCAGTTTCTTTTGTAGATGTTAAATGTTTTTGAAAACCTATGTTAGAAAATTGATTTAGCTTATTATCATCATCCAAAATTATTTTCGATAAATAGGAATCCTCAACATTATTATTTTTGGTAAAATCTAACTTATTGTCTACGGTAACCAGATTTACAGAAGTTAAAAAGGATTTTATTGAACTATACAAATTATAAGTTAAACTCTGAGAGCCGCCAATAGTTATGACAAAAATTTGATTATTAATAAATGACTCGATAATTCTTTCGAGTGCATAATTGGTGTCCGAAAGTTTATTTCCATTTACAAGATTTCCTAAGTCAAAAATTTCATTATTCCAGTTTCCTATATACAAGCTGTATAATTTTCTTCTGAAGTCTTTATCTGCGTTAAATGTTTTTTGCATTGATTGATCAGGTCGATAATCAGAAATTGAAAAGATTACAATATTTAAGTTTGAATAATTATTAAAATCATCCCGACCATTTATTCCTATTTTTTTTCCTAGTTGATCTGAATTTTGTCTATTTGCAAAATCCAAAGCATTTTTTTCAACTGAATTAAAATATTCAAGAATCAAAATATTATTTTTTCTTTATTTTTAAATAGTCTTTGGCTTGATCAAGACTAATTTTTAAAGGATCAACATTTTTTGCCAGTGGAACTTTCTTTTTACCTTTAATAATATATATTTTATTCCATCTTCCCTTTTCAATTGTAATACCATCTGAGGACCAATTCATTATAATCTTTTCCTTGTCTTTTTGTATTTTTTCCTCAATTAATTTAATGCAATCTTCTTCAGACAAATTATCAAAATCGTAATTTTTATTTACATTAATAAATTTGTTGTTCCATTTAAGATAAGGTCCAAATCTTCCTTTTCCTTTAGTAACATCATGTGATTTATAAACTAAAATTGGCTTTTGAGCTTCAATTTTAGCTTTTATTAACTCTGTAGATTTTTCAATTGTTATTGTAAAGGGGTTGAATCCTTCAGGAATGGGTATAAAAACTTTATTGTAGCGAATATAGGGTCCATATCTTCCAATATTTGCTTCTACTCTTTCATTCTCAAAATCACCAACATAAACTGGGAGTTCGAAAAGCTTCAAAGCTTCCTCAGCATTAATCTTACTTATTTGCTGATCAGGAAGTAAACTTGCAAATAGTGGTTTCTCATCTTCATCAACTTTACCAATTTGAGCTATTGGTCCATATTTACCAAGCTTGACACTTAATTGTCTACCTGATTTTGGATCTAGTCCAAGTATTCTTTCACCAGTTTCTCTTTTCGCATTTTTTTGCACATCATCAATTACCAAACTAAATGGATTATAAAATTTATCAATAATTGTTTTCCAATCCTTCGATCCGTTAGCAATTGAGTCAAATTCATTTTCAACAGATGCTGTAAAATTATAATCAATAATGTTTTTGAAGTTATTTGTTAGGAATTCATTCACTAAAAGCCCTACTTCACTAGGAACTAATTTTCCCTTGTTGGATCCGTAATTTTCCTGATTAACATTTCTGTTAATATTAGAATCAATAATATATTGTACTATCTCTCTTGTTTGAGCATTGTTAGTTCCTTTGAAAACATACTTTCTGTTCATCACAGTTGTTATAGTGGGAGCATATGTAGAAGGGCGACCTATGCCAAGTTCCTCAAGTTTTTTTACAAGTGAAGCTTCAGTGAATCTGAAAGGTGGTTTAGAAAATATCTGCGTAACTAGAATTTTATCCTTAGAAATTTTTTCTCCTTCGCTAAAATTTGGGAGTACATTATTTTGGGAATCATCATTGTTTTGATTATCCTTAGATTCAATGTAAAGTTTTAGAAAACCATCAAATTTGATCACCTCACCATCAGACTGGAAATGACCTTCATTATTGTTTGATTTAATTTTTACAGTTGTTTTATCAACTTTGGCATCAGACATCTGACTAGCCACAGTTCTTCTCCAAATTAAGTCATAAAGGTTAGATTGATCAGCATCAAGGTTTTGAATGTTATTGAAAAAATTTGTAGGTCTAACTGCCTCATGTGCTTGTTGAGCATTCTTACTTTTATTATTAAATTTTCTAGGTTGATGATATTTAGATCCAAACTTTGTTTCGATAGTATTCTTAATTGAATTTTGTGCAGTTTCAGAAAGTGTAACACTATCAGTTCTCATATAAGTTATGTGTCCTGCTTCATATAGTCTTTGTGCTGTTCGCATAGTTCTTGAAACATTAAAACCTAGCTTTCTGGCAGCCTCTTGTTGCATTGTTGAAGTTGTAAAAGGGGGAGCCGGTTTCTTCAAAAGAGGACTTTTTTTGACACTACTAACATTAAATTGAGCATTTTTAAAACCTTCCAGAAAAGAATTAAAATTATTATCCTCATTTGTGTTGATTGAGTATTTAGCTTTGAATTTTATTCCATTACTATTAAAAAATTCAGCAGTAGTTTTATATGAGGATACAGGATTAAAATTTAAAATTTCTTTTTCTCTTTCTGCAATTAATCTCAAAACTACGGATTGAACTCTTCCAGCTGAAAGTCCTCCCTTAACTTTTCTCCAAAGTATTGGAGATATTTTATAACCAACTAATCGATCAATAACCCTTCGAGCTTGTTGAGCATCTACAAGAGATTTGTTTATTTGTCTAGGATTTTCAATGGCATTTTTAATAGCTTTTTCAGTAATTTCTCTAAAAACAATTCTTTTAGTATTCGATTCGTTTAGATTTAGATTCTTCGCTAAATGCCATGCAATAGCCTCTCCTTCTCTATCTTCATCGCTAGCTAACCATACAGTGTCAATACCCTTAAGTTCCTTCTTTAATTTTTTTACTAATTCCTTCTTATCATTTGTTATTTTGTATTTAGGGTTATAGTCATTCTCAAGATCTATTCCTAATTCGTTTGAAGGTAAATCTGCAATGTGACCATTACTGGAAACTACTTTATATTCACTGCCTAAAAATTTTTCTATAGTTTTAGCTTTCGCCGGAGATTCTACAATTACAAGATTTTTAGACATTTTTAAAAAGTTGGATGACAAATGTATATGTTTTTTTTAAAAAAAAAATTTACAATGGTTGCGTTATATCAATTTTTAGTACCAATTATCAATAGTAAAGCCACAATTAAAATAAAAACACGACATTTTGACATGTTTTTATATATTTGCTTGTTACTAAGAGAAAATGTTAGCAAAAACTTTAGAAATAAATAAGAAAAAAAAGAGAATTTCTAATTCTAAAAAATTCTCTATTATTTCTTATGGATGTCAGATGAATGTTTCTGATTCAGAGGTTGTTGCATCAATATTAGAACAAATTGGATATTCTCATACTAATGAAATGCACGATTCTGATTTGATTTTACTTAATACTTGTTCAATAAGGGAAAAAGCTGAATTAACAGTTAGAAAGAAACTAGAAAGTATTAATGCAATCAAAAAAAATAATAAGAATTTGAAAGTTGGGGTACTTGGATGTATGGCAGAGAGGTTAAAAGAGAAGTTTTTAATTGAAGAGAAAATCGTTGACTTGGTTGTTGGGCCTGATGCATACAGAGATTTACCAAATTTATTAAAGGAAGTTGAATTTGGAAATGATGCTGTAAATGTTCTGCTTTCAAAAGAAGAAACATATGCTGATATCAATCCTAATAGATTTAATACGAATGGTATAAATGCCTTTGTTTCAATTACAAGAGGATGTGATAATATGTGTACATTTTGCATCGTTCCATTTACAAGAGGAAGAGAAAGAAGCAGGGATCCAAAAACTATTTTAAATGAAATTAATACTTTGGTGAAAAGCGGTTACAAGGAAGTTACTCTTTTAGGTCAGAATGTTGACAGTTACTTATGGTATGGTGGTGGATTAAAAAAAGATTTTACAAAAGCAACTGAAATTCAAAGAAAAACCTCTGTAAATTTTGCAATGTTATTAAAAATAGTAGCAAAAAGTTTTCCTAAAACAAGAATTCGGTTTACTACGTCCAATCCACAGGATATTGATACAGAAGTTTTAGAAACCATGGCTAATTACGATAACATTTGTAATCATATACACTTACCCGTCCAATCAGGAAGCGATCATATTCTAAAAAAAATGAACAGAAAACATACAGTTAAGGAATATCGTAAACTCATAAAAAAAATTAAAAAAATATTACCTGACTGCGGCATATCCCAAGACATGATCACAGGATTTCCCAATGAAACAGATGATGACCATTTAGATACACTAAAACTTATGGATTATGTTAAATATGATTTTGGATTTATGTTTAAATACTCAGAAAGACCAGGAACTTTAGCAGCAAAAAAGTTTGATGATAATGTACCTGAGGATATTAAACAAAGAAGATTAAGTGAAATTATTGACCTTCAACTTAAACACAGTTATCAAAATTTATTGAAATACAGAGGTAAAACTGTATCTGTTTTAATTGAAAAGGAATCCAAAAAATCAGCCAATCATTGGTGTGGAAGAAATCCACAAAATCTAATGGTTGTTTTTCCAAAAAATAACTTAAAATTAGGAGAATATGCAAAAGTTAAGGTTATCGATAATACCTCAACAACACTTATAGGAGATTTTTATTATGATTAGTGAAATTCAAAACATAAAACAAAGATTTGAGATTATTGGTGCTTCAGCAGGACTGGATAGAGCTATAGAAAAAGCGGTGAGAGTAGCTCCAACTGATATTACTGTTCTAGTTACAGGTGAAAGTGGGGTTGGAAAAGAATCTTTTCCAAAAATTATTCACCAACTTTCACACAGAAAACATAATAAGTTTATTGCTGTGAATTGTGGAGCTATCCCTGAAGGCACAATAGACTCTGAACTTTTTGGACATGAAAAAGGAGCTTTTACAGGTGCAACGTCCAATCGATCTGGATATTTTGAAGTGGCAGATGGTGGTACAATATTTCTTGATGAAGTTGGAGAACTACCAATAACAACTCAAGTTAGACTTTTAAGAGTTTTGGAGAATGGAGAATTTATTAAGGTTGGATCATCAAAAGTTCAAAAAACTAATGTAAGAATTGTAGCTGCTACAAATCTAAATATGGAAAATGCCATTTCTAAAGGAAAATTTCGAGAAGATTTATTTTACCGTTTAAGTACTATAGAAATTAAAATACCTCCACTAAGACAAAGAAAAAATGATATAATTCTTTTATTTAGAAAATTTGCTTCAGATTTTGCAAAAAAATATAAAATGCCAACTGTTAGACTTGATGATGATGCGCAAAGAATAGTTCAAAATTATAGATGGAATGGCAATATTAGACAACTAAAAAACATAACTGAACAACTATCTGTTTTGGAACAGGAAAGAGCAATAAATGGTGTAATGATTTCCTCTTACCTGCCAGACCCAAAAAATAACTTACCAGCATTAATTTCAGAAGATAAAAGTGAGAGTGATTTTTCATCCGAAAGAGAAATTCTTTATAAAATTCTTTTCGATATGAAAAGAGATCTAAATGAATTAAAAAAACTTACAAATAATTTAAAGTCAAAAGAAGTTAGTAGATCGGAAACAATTGATGATGTTGAAAATTTTATACCCCAAAGTTTTCACAAATTAAATGAAAATTCATTAGATGATAATGAAATTATGGAATCTAACCAATCTCAAAACAAGGATGATAAATATTCCTTTGCTGAGGAAGTTGTTGAAGAAGAAACCTTATCAATCCAAGATAAAGAGTTAGAACTGATAATTAAAGCATTGGAAAGAAATAATGGAAGGAGAAAGGCTGCTGCAAAAGAGCTTGGTATTTCAGAAAGAACATTGTACAGAAAGATTAAACAATATGACCTTGAACTTTAAAAAATATCTTACACTACTAGCCACATTAGTTTTGACTTATGGTTGTGGCAATTATTCATTTACAGGTGCATCGATACCTGAGGGGACTGAATCTTTCCAAGTAAATCTATTTGAAAATAATGCAGGTAATAATACAGGTTCTATATTTGAACCAGGATTAGATCGTGATTTTACCATATCTCTTCAAAATATATTAGAAAATCAAACAAATCTACAAATGGTTCAAAGTAATGGTGATTTGTTGTATGAGGGTGAGATTGTTGAATATAGAGTCAGCCCAATGACGGCAACATCAGATTTAAATGCAGCACAAAATAGGCTCTCAATTAGTGTAAATGTTAATTTTCAAAATTTTAAAAAAGAGGACGACAATTTTGAAAGAAGATTTTCATTCTACTTTGATTTCCCTGCAGAACAACAACTTATCTCGATTAAGAGTGAGGCTCATGAAATTATTTTTGAGCGTATAACTCAGGATATTTTTAATGCATCACTTGCAAAATGGTAGAAAACTCTAAAAATAAACTAATTAGTATTCTTAATAATCCTAGCGAATTAAATAAGAATGATTTAAAAATTATTAAAAATATTTCTCATACATATCCTTATTTTACACCAGTAAAAATTTTACAATTATTATTATCTAAAAAATTTAAAACTATTGATTACAATAAAATATTGAAATCAACTTCTACATTAACAACTGACAGGTCCCATCTTTATTATATAATTAACAATAACATACTCAATGATGATGAAAAAGAATCCTTAATATATGAAGTCCAAGCTGAAAGTTTAAATCAAGATATTTCATTTCTTGATTGGATTTCTAAAACTAAACCAACCCCGAATAAATTAAAAAATAATGATCAAGTTTTGAGTGCAGATAATTTTAATTTATATGATTTAAAAGCAAAAAAACATGATGATAAAATTAAAATAACAAAGAAAGATTACATGACAGAAACACTTGCTAAAGTATATATTAATCAAGGAAAATTTGAGGATGCCCTTAAAGCTTACAAGATTTTATGTTTGAAATATCCAGAAAAAATCAGTTTATTTGCAGACCAAATTAAGATTATTAAAAAACAAATAAAAAACAGATAATGTATAACATAATACTTTTTTTAATAATATTTCTCTCATTTTTACTTGTATTGGTAATAATGGTCCAAAATCCAAAAGGTGGTGGATTAGCTTCAACATTTGGGGGAGATTCACAACAAATTGGTGGTGTTAAAAAAACTACTGATTTTTTAGATAAAAGTACATGGATTTTAGCTTCTCTACTCTTTTTATTAATCCTATTTTCTAATATTACGTTAAATACAGGAAACGATACAACTGAGTCTGAACTTTTAAAGAATTCCGACGATGTACTTATTGAAGAAATATTAGAGGATGATATTGATTCCAATTCCGATAATTCAAGTTCTGAGAACTAGTATGTCATCATGACAGAAAATATTAAATAAAAGTACTTTTTGACACCTATTTGTATTTGGCATGATTGATGAAAAACAAATTAAAAATTAAACTATGAGTAAATTAAATATCAAACCATTAGCTGACAGAGTATTAGTTGAACCTCTTGAGGCTGAAACTAAGACAGCATCAGGAATAATTATACCCGATACGGCAAAGGAGAAACCGCAAAAGGGAATTGTTGTAGCTGTAGGAACTGGAACAAAAGATAATCCAATAACTGTTAAAGTTGGAGAGACTGTTTTATATGGAAAGTATTCAGGTACTGAACTTAAATTTGAAAGTAAAGATTATTTAATAATGAGGGAAAGTGACATCCTCGCAATTGTTTAACTAAAAAAAAATTATAATGGCAAAAAAAATACAATTTGATATAGAAGCAAGAGAAGGTTTAAAAAGAGGAGTTGATGCACTTGCTAATGCAGTAAAAGTAACACTTGGTCCCAAGGGAAGAAATGTTATTGTTGGTAAATCTTTTGGTGGTCCACAGGTAACTAAAGATGGAGTAACTGTTGCAAAAGAAATAGAACTTGAAGATGCTCTAGAGAATATGGGCGCTCAAATGGTAAAAGAAGTTGCATCCAAAACAAATGACCTTGCTGGAGATGGTACAACTACTGCTACTATTTTAGCTCAGTCTATAGTTAATGAGGGTTTAAAAAATGTAACCGCTGGAGCTAACCCAATGGATTTGAAAAGAGGTGTTGATAAGGCTGTAACTGCTATTGTTGACGAGTTAAATAAATCTGCTAAAACAGTTGGAAATTCATCAGAAAAAATTCAGCAAATTGCATCAATATCAGCAAATAATGATAGTGCTATTGGAGATTTAATAACTCAAGCTTTTGAAAAAGTTGGTAAAGAAGGTGTAATTACCGTAGAGGAAGCAAAAGGTACAGATACATATGTTGATGTTGTCGAAGGAATGCAATTTGACAGAGGGTATTTATCGCCATACTTTGTAACAAATTCCGAAAAAATGGAATCTGATCTTGAGTCTCCCTACATACTACTTTATGATAAAAAGATTTCAGCAATGAAAGATTTACTTCCTATTCTAGAACCAGTAGCTCAGTCAGGAAAACCCTTACTAGTTATTGCAGAGGACGTTGATGGTGAAGCATTAGCTACATTAGTTGTAAACAAACTCAGAGGAGCATTAAAAATTGCTGCTGTTAAAGCACCTGGTTTTGGTGACCGTAGAAAAGCTATGCTTGAGGATATTGCAATTTTGACTGGTGGAACCGTTATTTCTGAGGAAAGAGGATTCAATATTGAAAATACTACAATAGATATGTTAGGATCAGCTGAAAGAGTCACTATTGATAAAGACAATACTACGATTGTTAATGGATCTGGAGATAAGAAAGAAATCCAAGCAAGAGTCGGTCAAATTAAATCACAAATTGAAACTACGACATCAGATTATGATAAAGAAAAGCTACAAGAGAGACTGGCTAAGTTAGCAGGTGGCGTTGCAGTTTTATATGTTGGTGCAGCATCTGAAGTTGAAATGAAAGAAAAGAAAGATAGAGTTGATGATGCACTTCATGCTACTAGAGCAGCAGTTGAAGAAGGTATTGTAGCAGGTGGTGGTGTTGCTTTAATTAGAGCAAGAAAACAACTTGAAAAAATTAAATCATCTAATGATGATGAATTAACTGGAATTCAAATAATATCAAGAGCTCTTGAAGCTCCATTAAGAACAATTGTTGAAAATGCAGGTGGAGAAGGTTCAGTTGTTGTCGCAAAAATTTTAGATGGTAAGGGTGGATTTGGTTATGATGCTAAATCTGAGACTTATGTTGATCTATTTGAATCTGGGATTATTGATCCCAAAAAAGTTACAAGGGTAGCTCTTGAAAATGCTGCTTCTGTAGCTGGTATGATACTGACAACTGAATGTGCTCTGGTTGATATCAAAGAGGATACACCTCCAGCACCACCAATGGGTGGCGGTGGAATGCCAGGAATGATGTAGTATTATAATACAATCAAAAAAAGCTGCATAAAAGCAGCTTTTTTTTTTTTAAAATATTACATTTATATACTAACACTATATGTCAAAAAAAAATCAAAAATCCGCTCTAATATCCGTTTTTAACAAAGAGGGAATTGATAATATAGCTAGGAAACTCTCAGAGCTAAATGTTAATATAATTTCTACTGGTGGAACTGAAAAATATTTAAACGAAATAGGAATTAAGACTGAAAAGGTTGAAAAATTAACAGATTATCCATCAATTTTTGGAGGAAGAGTTAAGACACTACATCCAAAAATTTTTGGAGGTATTTTATATAGGAGAGATTCAAATAATGACAATGATGAGAAAGATAAATTTGATATTCCTGAAATTGATTTTATAATTGTGGACTTATACCCATTTGAGGATACTGTTAATGATTCTAAATCTCATCAAGAAATAATTGAAAAAATTGATATTGGAGGTGTTTCATTAATTAGAGCCGCTGCGAAAAACTTTAATGATGTAGTTTGTGTTTCATCAACTCATCAATATGAAAAATTTATAAAAGATCTAAATGAAAATAAAGGGGATTTTTCACTTGAACAAAAAAAAGATTATGCATTAAACGCTTTCTCAGTTTCTTCAAATTATGACACCTTAATTGCAGAATATTTTAAGAACGGAAAATTAAAGATTAAAAAATCATTGAGATATGGTGAAAACCCACATCAAAATGGTTATTTCCTGGGTAATTTGGATGATGTGTTTGATAAACTGAACGGTAAGGAACTATCTTACAATAATCTTTTAGATATTGATTCAGCAGTTAACATAATCGCGGAGTATTGGAATGATAAACCAACATTTGCAATACTTAAACACAACAATGCATGTGGTCTCTCCACAAGAGAAAATATTTATGATGCTTATGAGGCTGCCCTAGAGGGTGACCCAGTTTCTGCTTTTGGAGGTGTACTAATATCAAATTCAAATATTGATTTAAAAACCTCTGAAAAAATTAACAATTTATTTTTTGAGGTAATATTGGCTCCAAGTTTTGATGAAAACGCAGTCAATAATTTAAAATCTAAAAAAAATAGAATTATACTGAAACTAAAAAGTATTGATTTTTCAAAACAATCTGTTAGAACCTGTTTGAATGGAAAATTATATCAAGGTAAAGATCTAATTACTGATTCATCAAAAAATTTAACTATTGTTACAGAAACAAAACCAAATGAATCTCAAATCGAAGATTTGCTTTTTGCATCCAAAATATGTAAACACACAAAATCAAATACAATAGTATTAGCAAAAAACAGCCAATTAATATCCTCAGGAACAGGTCAAACCTCAAGAGTTGATGCATTAAATCAAGCAATAGATAAAGCCAATAAATTTAATTTTAGTCTTGAGGGAGCAGTTATGGCAAGTGATGCCTTTTTTCCATTTCCTGACTGTGTTGAAATAGCATCAAAAAATGGAATACAATCTGTAATTCAACCAGGTGGTTCAATTAAAGATCAATTATCAATTGATTTTTGCAATAAGAGCTCTATCTCAATGGTAATGACTGGAAATAGGCACTTTAAACATTAATTTTACTAACTTTAACTCTTTGATTTTATAATATGAGTTTTTTTGATTTTTGGACAGAGTCAATTGCAATTGATCTAGGAACTGCAAACACATTAATCATTCACAATGATAAAGTAGTTGTAGATAGTCCATCTATTGTTGCTATTGATCAAAAATCTGGAAAAATAATTGCAGTTGGTAAAGAGGCAAAATTAATGCACGGGAAAACACATGAAAATATAAAAACAATTAGACCACTTAAAGATGGTGTAATTGCAGATTTTAATGCATCTGAACAGATGATTGGCCAACTAATTAAAAGTATACCCACGCTAAATAAACGATTTTACTCACCATCATTAAAAATGGTAATTTGTATTCCGTCTGGAATAACTGAAGTAGAAATGAGAGCTGTAAGAGAATCTGCTGAAAGAGTAAACGGTAAAGAAGTTTATTTAATCCATGAGCCTATGGCAGCAGCAATTGGAATTGGAGTTGATATAAATCAGCCAAAAGGAAATATGATAATTGATATTGGTGGCGGAACAACGGAAATAGCAGTAATTGCACTGGCTGGTATAGTTTGCGACAAATCTGTAAAAATTGCTGGGGATGTCTTCACTGAAGATATTGTATTTTACATGAGAACGCAGCATAATTTATCAATTGGTGATAGAACAGCTGAAAAAATTAAAATAAGCATTGGATCAGCCTTAGATGAATTAGATAACCCGCCAGAAAACTTACTTGTTCAAGGAAGAGATCTTTTATCAGGAAAACCAAAAGAAATTTCAATTGGTTATCGTGAAATATCAAAAGCTTTAGATAAATCAATTATTAGGATTGAAGAGTCTGTCATGGAAACACTATCTCAAACACCTCCTGAACTTGCTGCTGATATCTATAACACTGGTATTTATCTTGCTGGTGGAGGATCTATGCTTAGAGGCTTAGACAAAAGAATTTCTAAAAAAACAGATTTACCTGTTTTCATTGCTGAAGATCCACTAAGAGCAGTTGTAAGAGGTACTGGAATTACTTTAAAAAATATCGAGCGATATAAAAACGTATTAGTGAAATAGATTTTAATGCGAAAAATAATTGATTTTTTAATTAAAAACATTCACTCATTAACATTTGCCTTTCTATTATTATTATCAATCACCCAAATTATTGATAAAAATTATTACCACAGCAGTAAGTTTAATTTTTTTTCTAACTCACTAGTAAATATTATTAATGAGGAAAAGCAAAATTTAGTTGAATATTTTGAACTTAAAGAAATAAATGAGAATTTAATTAACGAGAATAATTTTCTAAGAAATAATTATTCAAAAACCAACAAAATTGATTCCTTAATAAGTACAGATAATTATCTATTTTCATCAGCCAAAGTTATTTCAAACAGTATCAAATTTTCAAAAAACTTTATAACAATAAACAAGGGCGCCAGTGATAATATAGAGATTGATAATGGTGTAATTTCAAATAATGGCGTAATTGGAATTATCAATAATACATCTGAAAAATTTTCAACTATAATATCAATACTTAATACAGATTTGATAATTAATGCAAAAGTTAAAAGAACCAATCATTTTGGTTCACTAAGCTGGGATGCCAATGATCCAGGAATATTAAATCTTTACGACATACCTAAAAGTGCAGATATAAAAAAAAATGATACAATTCAGACAGGTGGAATGTCTTCAATATTTCCAGAAAATATTCCTATTGGAATTATTCAAAGTTTTAATCTTCCGACAGGCAGTAACTATTTTAACATAACCATTAAGTTGTTTGAAGATATTGGTTCTATAAAAAATGTATATGTTGTTAAAAATAATTTTAAGGATGAAATAAAAAAATTAGAAAGCAATAATGAGTAATATTAATTTATTAGTTTTTTTAAGGTTCTTGTTTATTATAATTAGTCAAATTTTGATTTTTAATAATATTTTAATTTTTGGAGTTAGTCCAAATATATATCTGATTTTTCTAATTATTTTTCCTCTAAACTATAATAAATCATTTATGTATTTATATATGTTTATTGCAGGTTTAATTCTTGACTTATTCTCGAACACATATGGCATAATTACATTTTCACTTTTGATCTCTTCATTATTAAAAATTTATTTTTTAAAGTTTTCATTTGGTCATTTTGATGCTAGTAAGGTCCGAAAAACAGCAGACTACATCAGAGAAACTAGTTTATACCAAAAAATAACTTTTTTAATTCTTATGTTTTTTACACATCAACTAATACTATATAGTGTAGAAGCTTTTTCGTTTGAAAAATTTAGTTGGGTAGTTAAAAAAACTGTTTTAAGTACAATAATTTCTATAATTTTATCATACATCTTTATACTTATTTTTTTTAACAAAAATGCGAGATAAATTTCTTCAGATACTTGTAATTATTATTTCATCTGTCTTAATTATTCAATTATTTTTTCTTCAGGTAATTAATAATGAAAACTCAGATATAGTTGGTAAAGCTTCCGTTCAAAAAATATATAATTTCCCAGAGAGAGGATACATTTATGATCGCAACAACAAATTAATTGTTTCTAACGAACCCTATTACGATGTCTTGATTGTCCCAAGAGATGTAAAAATTTCAGACAGTATAAAAATTTCTATGGATCTTAATATAAGTGTCAAAGATTTTAAATCGAGGTTTAATAAAGCAGTCAAATTTTCTAAAATAAAAGCATCGGTTTTTATTTCTAGTCTTACAAAGAAAGAGTACGCTGAGTTACAAGAAAAAATGTGGAGATTAAGTGGTTTTTTTATTCAAAAAAATTCCAAAAGAAAATATAATTACTCAACAGCTTCAAATCTACTCGGATATATAAGCGAGGTTAATGATTATGAAATAAATAATAACTCATACTATAAATCAGGCGAAATGATTGGAAGACAAGGTATAGAAAAAACATATGAGACAGTATTGAGAGGAAAGAAAGGTGTTAATTATTTTCAAAAAGATAAGTTTAATAGAATAATAGGGAAATATAATAACGGAATTTATGATACCCTACCTGATTCGCCAAAAAAATTAAAGTTAACATTGGATATAGATTTACAAGCTTATGGTGATTCACTGATGAAAAATAAATATGGAAGTATAATTGCCATAGAACCAAAATCAGGAGAAATATTAGCACTTGTTAATTCACCTGGATATGATCCAAGTCTATTAGTTGGTAGAGAAAGATCATCACAATATAGATTATTAAATAACGACTCAATAGGTAAACCTTTATTTGAGAGAGGTCTTCAAGGTCAATATCCACCTGGTTCAACTTTCAAAATTATTAATGCACTAATTGGATTACAAGAGAATGTAATTCAAGAAGAAACTTTATTTAAATGTAATGGAGGCCACTTTTATGCAAAAAATGCTTTTATGAAATGCCATACTAATGAGGCTACTTTCAGTAATTTAAATAATGCAATATATACTTCATGCAATACATATTTTGCAAAAACTTATAAGGAAATTATTGAAAGTCATGAGAGTTCATCTATTGGACTTAACAAATGGAATAATTATGTGAAATCATTTGGATTTGGAAATTACTTAGGTTATGATCATCCAACGGGAAAACCTGGCTTTATTCCAAGTTCGGACTATTATAACAGATGGTATAATAATTCATGGAGAGCAGTAACAACAATATCAAATTCCATAGGACAAGGAGAAATATTAACTACACCTATTCAGCTTGCAAACTTTGCTGCTACTATAGCAAACAGAGGATGGTATATTACACCTCATTTTGTCAAAGAGATTGAGAATGATTCTATTAATGTTAATTATAGAGAAAAAAAGAAAACACTAATTGAATCCAAATATTTTGAGCCAATTATTAATGGTATGGTAGATGTAGTTGAAAAGGGAACTGCAACAAATTCAAAAATAAATCAAATTAAAATTGCTGGTAAAACTGGAACAGCTGAAAATTTCATTAAGATTGATGGAGTAAAAAAACAACTTACAGATCATTCAATATTTATAGGTTTTGCACCTGCTGATGACCCAAAAATTGCTATTTGTGTATTTATTGAAAATGGATATTGGGGTTCAAGATGGGCGGCTCCAATATCTAGTTTGATGATTGAAAAATTTATTAATGATAAAATTGAAAGAAGATGGTTAGAAAAATATATTATTGATGGCAATTTAATTTCTGAATACTTAAAACCATACACTAAAAAGAACTTCAAAATAAATGAATAGTATAAAAAACTATGATATCGTCTCTTGTTTATTGGTTCTTTCTTTGATGATTATTGGATTAGTTAATATTTATTCAAGTACATATTTTAATGAAATGAATTTTTTCTCATTAGACAATTTTTTTGGTAAACAATTATTCTTTTTTTCTATATGCATTTTTACATTCTTTTTGTGTATGATTCCAGATATAAAAATATATTTCAAATATGGAAGCATTATATACTTATTGATGGTTTTTTTACTAATAGGTGTACTGTTTTTTGGAAATGAAGTTAATGGATCTAGATCATGGTTTTCAATTGCTGGATTTAGTTTTCAGCCATCTGAATTTATGAAGCCTGTTACAGCTTTAGCGCTTGCTAAATTTTTGAGTAATATTCACTCTGACATAAAAAAATTAAGTATACAATTTTATAGTTTCTTAATAATTTCAATTCCTTTAATATTAATTGTACTACAGCCTGATCCTGGAACAGCACTAATATTTTTAGGATTTTACTTGGTTTTACACATAGTAGGATTACCATCTATATATATGAATATTTTTAGTACATCAATTTTTCTTTTTCTACTTACAATATTATTTGGAAAAACTAATATGTTAATTTTTTTAAGTGGATTATTTGCTTTATTCTTTGTTTATAAATTATACAATGCTCTTTCAAAAACTAGACTAGTATATTATGCGATAAGTTCTATAGTTTTTATTCTTTGTGTTGATTTTATTTTTAATAATATTTTTGAACAAAGACATAGAGATAGATTTAACGTTGTACTTGGTTTAGACGATGATTTAAAAGGGATTGGTTACAATACAAATCAATCTCAACTTGCATTTAAATCAGGGGGGATCTTAGGAGAGGGATTTTTGAAAGGTTCACAAACAAAGGGCGATTTCATCCCAGAACAACATAGTGATTATATTTTTGCTACAATCGGTGAAGAGTGGGGTTTTATAGGGTCATTAGTTACTATCATAATTTTTAGTTTGCTTTTACTAAGAATAATTGAAAGAACGTCTAGTCAAAGAAATCTTTTTCATAAAATTTATTCCTATTGTGTTATAACATTAATATTATTTCACTTTGCAGTAAATATTTCTATGGTGATAGGTATATTTCCAAGTGTAGGAATTCCCTTGCCATATATAAGTTACGGTGGATCAAGTATGTTAGCATTTACAATACTTTTTGCAGGTTATATAAAAATAGATTCCAATAAGAAGGAAAAATGGTAATTAAACTTTTTTATCTGAATAATAATTAGATAAAAACATAAAGCTAGAAACCAAAAAAACTAAACATAAAGCTGGAATTAGTGCAAGGTAGGCATTACCCAAAATTATATATTGATAATTTTCTTTTATCATATATCCCCAACTAGGTAGTGGTGGTTGGGTACCAATCCCAAGAAAGCTTAAACCACTTTCAAGTAATATACTCGATGCAAAATTAGAAGCAGCTATAATTAAAATAGGTCCAATTATATTTGGTAAAATGTGGTATACAATTATATAAATATTACTAAAACCTAAAATTTTAGATGCGGATATATAATCTTTATTTTTTTCAGAGATTACTTTGCCCCTAACCAATCTAGCAACATCAACCCAAACTGAAAATCCAATAGCTATATATACTTGCCAAAAACCTTTGCCAAGTGATAGAGAAATGGCTATTACTAGCAATAATGTAGGGATAGACCAAAAAACGTTGATTATATAAACTATAATTTTATCTAGAATACCACCAAAATAACCTCCAATTGAGCCAAAAAATAGACCAATAAACGTTGAAATTAAAACAGCCATTATACCGATTGAAAGAGATACTCGAGTCCCTAATAAAACTCTACTAAACAGATCACGACCGTAAAGATCAGTGCCAAATAAAAATATTTTTTCATTTATGTAATCTTTAGAAACTATATCTTCAATATTATGTACATTATTTTGTACATTATTATCCTCTATTTTAAAGATTGAAAGAGGGAGTGACTTAATTTCTTCAAATTCATTAAACTTATTATAAATAGAAAAAATAATAGAATCATTTGAAAAGCTATAATCATTTATTGCATACTGTACAATTGGCTCTTCTAAGCCCAAAAAATATGATTTTAAATTTCTTTTTTCAAAACTTGGGAGGGATAATATTTTAACTGTAAAACCTGGCTTCATTGACTGAATGTTAAGATTCATGTTATTTGCATTGGCACTTTTGTCAGGGATTATGAAAAAAGAAAAGATTGAAATAAATACGCAAATAAAAATAAATGACAGGGATAAATAATAAGGGATATTATTGAAGGATTTAAAACCTGATTTCTTAAACAGAATCACTTTAACAGTTTGTCATTATTTGCAAGAATAATATTCTTATCTAATAAAGATAACATTTCTAGGGCTTTAACACCTTCTTCAAGGTAAAGGTCTTTTGTTAAGTTTCTATGCCATCTATTTCTACTGCTTAGAAGTTCTTTGTTTGATATTATGTATTCTTTTTCTGTTTTTAAGAGCTTGAAATTTAAATTGTTTTCGTACTTATTTAAACTTTCAAATCTTTTATTTTTTTCTCTTTGTTTATTCAAAAAGCTGTTATATGAATTAAAGTTTAATGAGATGGTTTTTTTAGATTGTTGATCTTTCAACCATTGTGCTCTATCATTTATTAGTGAATAATAATCATCATTATCTATTCTACTCTGATTCTCTGAAGATATTTTATTTAAATAATCTCTTTTTGCCCACTTGTCAAAGTTTGCAGGGGTAATTTTGTCCCATTGTAATGGATTTTTTTCATCTTTTTCTCCATTGAAAATATACTTATATGAATCAGGAATGATTATATCACTTTTGACACCTTCAAGCTGAACAGATTCTCCATTTATTCTATAAAACTTATCAGTGGTTATTTTTAAAGCTCCTAAATCATATGAGGAGTTAGAGATAAATCGATTTAAATCAATGACATTTTGAACTGTTCCCTTACCGAAAGATTTTTCATTACCGATGATTACTGCACGATTATAATCCTGTAACGCACCAGCCAGGATTTCAGATGCTGATGCTGACATTTTATTCATCAATATAACCAAAGGACCGTCCCATACAACTTGAGGATCTTTATCATATAATATTTGTTTTCTGTTTCCTGTAGATTTAACCTGAACTATTGGACCTCTTTCAATAAATAGACCCGTCATGTCAACTACTGTTTGCAAAGCTCCACCTCCGTTATTTCTCAAATCTAGTATAAGACCACTAATACCATTATTTTTCAATTTGATTATTTCATTCTTAACGTCATTAGCTGAATTTCTACTTTTTCTATCAGAAAAATCAATGTAAAATTTGGGAAGACTTATATATCCGTAATTTTTATCACCCTTATTAATTAGTGTTGATTTAGCATACAACTCCTCCAGTTCTACAACACCTCGTTTAATTAAAACATCTTTTATTTCACCTGAAATTTTTTTGACTGTTAATGTAACAAATGAATCTGCTGGGCCTTTTATTAATTTTATAGCATCATCAAGCTTCATTCCAATTATATTAACTGGGTCTTGGTTTTCCTGAGCAACCTTTAAAATTATATCACCAACATCAAGTAATTTATCTTTCCATATTGGTCCACCAACAATGATATCCACTATCTTAACCGTACCTTCAGTTTTTTGTAACCTGGCACCTATTCCATCAAATTTACCAGAGATATTGGTGTCAAACCTATCCTTGTCTTCAGGATTAAAATATACCGTGTGTGGATCTAATTGATTTAAAAATGCATTAATATAGTTTGCAAACCAATCATCCCTATCCATCTCTTCAACATAATCAAAAAAATCATCAGTATTTTTTTTAATCAGAGTCATAGACTCATTTCTAGTTTTATTATCAATTACTTTAATAGAATCTCCAAGCTTTAAACTAATTATATCGAGCGTAGAATACTTAAGTTGTTTTCTCCATCTATTTTTAATCTCATTACTATTTCTAGCATAAGATTTATTTTCAAAATCTAAGTTTATATCTTCATTTGATGAAAAATCAAAACTATTACTCATAATCTCTTCGTAAAAATTCTTTACTTCATTTATTCTTTTCCTTGAAGTTTCGTAAACTAAATTAAAAAATGTTAAATCTTGATCTTTTAGTTGGTCATCAAGTTTAAACTTATATTTTTCAAATTGTCTTATATCCGATTGTAGAAAAAACCTTTTTTGTGCATCAAGTTGCTCTAAATAAGTATTGTAAATTTTCTCAGAAATGTCATCATTTATATCTAATGTACTGTAATGACCTTTTTCAACTACATACTTTACCACTTCAATTAATAGCTTTTCCTTATTTGGATCAGAAAATTTGTCTTCTGAAAAAGAGAATCCAAATAAGATTATCGCTACGATTGCTACAATATGTAAAAAATTAAATTTCATCAAGAACTTATAAAAATAAATAAATTTAAATATTAGAATTAGTGTTTTGTATAAAAGTATATTGAATTAGTTACTTTTGTCCAATAACTATACCAAGAATGGCTGATAAACCTTTAATTTTAGTTACAAATGATGATGGTATAACTGCTCCTGGAATTAGAACATTAATTTCAGTAATGAATGAAATTGGAGACGTTGTAGTTGTAGCGCCTGACAGTCCTCAATCTGCCATGGGACATGCCATAACAATAAATTCAACATTACAATGTCATAAAATAAAAATTGATGATGGACCTCAAATAGAATATTCTTGCTCCGGTACTCCTGCTGATTGTGTTAAACTAGGAATTAATGAGATTCTTCAAAAAAAGCCTGATTTGTGTGTGTCTGGAATCAACCATGGCTCAAATGCATCAATTAATGTAATCTACTCTGGAACCATGAGTGCAGCAATTGAAGCTAGCATTGAAGGGGTTCCTGCTATTGGTTTTTCATTACTTGACTATAGTTGGAAAGCAAATTTTGAGAGGATTAAAGACATTGCCAAGAAAATAACCATCAAAGCCTTATCTGAGGGTATACCATCTGGAACTGCATTGAATGTGAATATTCCTAATTTAGAAAAGAAAGAAATAAAAGGAATAAAAGTTTGTAATCAAGCAAATGCTTATTGGATTGAAAAATTTGATAAAAGAACCAACCCACAAGGGAGAGAATACTATTGGCTGACAGGTGAATTTATTAATAATGATAAGTCAACAGAATCTGATGAATGGGCTTTGAAAAATGGTTTCGTTTCTGTTGTACCTGTTAAGTTTGATTTGACCAACTATGAGGTAATTGATAAAATTAAATCCTGGAATCTTTAATATGAAGTATTATATTATTGCTGGAGAACCCTCAGGTGATATATATGGTTCAAGGCTTATCAAAGAAATTTTACAACAAAATCCAAAAGCAAAAATAAGATGTTGGGGAGGTGACCTTATGAAAAATTCTGGTGGTGAATTAGTAATGCATTACAAAGACCTGGCATTTATGGGTTTCCTTGAAGTCCTAAAAAATATTTTTAAAATTTTAAAAAATTTAAGCTTTTGCAAGAAAGATATATTAAAATTTAAACCTGATAAATTAATTTTTATTGATTATCCTGGGTTTAACCTTAGAATTGCCAAATGGGCAAAGAAGAAAAGCTTTAACAACTATTTTTACATTAGTCCTCAAATTTGGGCCTGGAAAGAAAATCGTGTAAAATCAATAAAGAGATATATTAATCAGATGTATGTGATACTGCCATTTGAGAAAGAATTTTATGAAAAAAAACATAATTATAATGTTCAATATTTTGGACATCCTTTAGTGAACATAATTGATGAGTCACTTAAATCCTTTAAAAAAAAAAATAAGAAAAAACCGATAATTGCGATTCTTCCTGGAAGCAGAAAGCAAGAAATTAATTTGATATTGGACAAAATACTAGATATTACGAATGATTTTGAAGAATACGAATTTGTTGTAGCTGGTCTAAATCATATTAAAAAGGAAACATACGATAAGTTAATTAAAAATAAAAATATTAGAGTTGTATTCAATCAGACTTACGAGTTATTAAACAACTCAAAAGCTGCAATAGTGACAAGTGGAACAGCAACTTTAGAAACGGCACTTGTCGGTACACCACAAATTGTTTGTTACGTTACCAATTCATTCAATATGTTCCTAGCTAGATTGTTTGTCAAAATAAATTTTATTTCATTAGTGAACTTAATATTAAATAAAGAAACAGTAAAGGAATTGATTCAATCGGATGTTAATCAAAAAAATATTAAAAGTGAATTAAAGCAAATTCTCACAGTAAAAGAAATATCAATAAAAAAAGATTATAAAAATTTAAAAAAATTATTGAGGGGAGAAAATATTGAAAGTAAGATAGTTAACCATATTAATAATAATTAACACACAACGTTTATAATTTTTTTTGGGACAAAAATTATTTTTTTTATTGATTTACCGTCTAAATATTTATTCGTTAGTTCATGGTTATTAACGACACTTTCAACTTCTTTTAATTCTATATTGCTTTGTAAGCTAATTCTAAAACGCAGCTTTCCATTGAAGGAAACAGGATATTCAATAACTGACTCCTCCAAAAACTTTTCATTAAATTCTGGATATTTTTCATGTGAAATGGATTTATCATTCCCAAGAAGTGACCAAATTTCCTCACAAATATGAGGGGCAAATGGTGAAAGCAAAATACATAAATTAGATAGTATATTTCTGGAATTACAACCTATTGAAGATAGCTCATTAACACAAATCATAAATGCACTTACAGAGGTGTTAAATGAAAATTTATCAATATCATTAACAACCTTTTTTACAGTTTTGTGATAAATTTTTAAAGCTTCATCGCTGGGTTGATTATCACTAACATAAAATTTTTCATTACTATGAAACAAATTCCAAAACTTGTTCAAAAAAGAAAATACTCCTGAAATTCCAGCTGTATTCCATGGCTTAGACTGATCTATTGGCCCAAGAAACATTTCATACATTCTTAAAGTATCAGCTCCATACCTTTTACAAATATCGTCAGGACTAATTACATTGTATCTAGATTTAGACATTTTTTCAATATCTCTTGAGACATAGAATGATTCGCCTTTTATAAAATTTACACCATTAAATTCTGGATTGTTTTGTTTTAGTCTCTCAATATTTAATCTATTTTTTTCATCTACAAATGATATATCAACATGAATTTTTTGTGTCTTTTCATCCTTGATCATATCAAATGAAATGAAATCATTAGTATTTTTTATTCTATGAGCAAAGGCACTATTTCCTAAAATCATTCCCTGATTAACAAGTTTTTTAAATGGTTCAGTAGTGCTAACATAATCTAAGTCAAATAGAACTTTATGCCAAAATCTTGCATATAACAAATGAAGAACGGCATGTTCCGCACCTCCAATATACAGATCAACTGGCATCCAATATTTAATGAGATCTTTATTTGCAAACTCGTTATTATTATCAGGATCAATAAATCTTAAAAAATACCAACATGATCCAGCCCATTGTGGCATTGTATTCGTTTCTCTTTTATAATTCTTGCCATTAATTGAAATATTGACCCAATCTTTATTCCTTGCCAAGGGCGACAAACCGTCATTTGTTGGTAAATAACTTTCAACTTCTGGTAATTCAAGAGGCAACTCATCAAATTCAAGAGCTTTCTTTTTATTTCCATCATAAATTATTGGAATTGGCTCACCCCAATATCTTTGACGTGTAAAAATCCAATCTCTTAATTTATAATTGGTTGTTTTATTACCTTTATTTTTACTCTCTAATTTTTCAACTACAATAGATTTGAATTTTATATTATCCATTCCATCATATTCTCCACAATTAATCATGGAACCATTACCACTATAACACTCATCGCTATTACCACCATTAATTACTTTAATTATTTTAAGATTAAATTTTTTAGCAAACTCATTATCTCTTTCATCATGTGCAGGCACTGCCATTATAGCGCCAGTACCGTAAGAAAAAAGAACATAATCGGATATCCATACAGGGATTTTTTCGTTTGAAATCGGATTTAATGCAAAAGCTCCAGTGAAAACACCTGTTTTATTTTTTTCGTTTTCTTGCCTCTCTAAATCACTTTTTTTTGAAGCCTGCTCAACATAATCACTTATTAATTCTCTATATTCTTTTGTGGTTATATGATTTATCAAAGGATGTTCAGGTGCTAATACTAAATATGTTGCACCAAAAATTGTATCTGGCCTAGTTGTAAATACCTCAATAGAATTATTATTATCAATTGAAAACTTTATTTCAGCTCCCTCGGACTTTCCAATCCAGTTTTGTTGAGATAATTTTATAGATTCAGGCCAGTCCAATTTGGATAAATCATCAAGTAATCTATCTGCATAATCTGTTATTCTCATGACCCATTGTTTCATTGGTCTTTTAACGACAGGAAATCCTCCTCTTTCACTTAAACCACCTATAACCTCTTCATTAGCAAGTACAGTTCCCAATTCCTCACACCAGTTAACATCTATTGTGTCAACATACGCTAACCTTTTAGAATCTATAAAAGACTCTTTTTCTTTTTCATTTAGGTTTTTTGGAATTTTTAATTTTTCTATGGGTTGAGCTTTATTAAGCTCATAATCATAATAACTGTTGAATAATTTTAAAAAAATCCACTGAGTCCAACGATAATAACTACTATCGCTTGTTTTAATTTCTCTATCCCAATCAAATGATAAACCTAATTTATCCAATTGATCTTTAAATCTGACAACATTTTCTTCTGTAGTTTTTTTAGGGTGCTGTCCTGTTTTGACAGCATATTGCTCAGCAGGTAAACCAAATGAATCAAAACCCATAGGATGAAGAACATTAAAACCTTTACTTCTTTTGAATCTAGAAACTATGTCAGATGCTATATAACCAAGAGGATGACCAACATGAAGCCCAGAACCCGATGGATATGGAAACATATCTAACACGTAATATTTAGGTTTTTCTGAATTATTATCAGCTTTAAAAGTTTTATTCTCAAGCCAATACTTCTGCCATTTTTCCTCTATTTCAATAAAATTGTAAGACATTTTTAACTAAAAAGTAAAAATAATGTTTTAAAGCTAAAACAATAAAAGTTCATATAAATTAAATAGCTTTATTATTTTTACAATCAATAAAGATTATCTTTTGTCATCTTCAAGCTCAAACAGAATTTTTTCAAACTATTTTTTGGTAGTTATTAGTATTTCAACTGTTTTATTTTTCTTATCATCATTTGTATTTTTTGTTCTTAATAGCAACAAAATTGTTGATGACTTTAAAGAAAAAATTCCAGTTGTGGTTTTCTTTAAAGATGAGGCCAGCAAAATAGAGCTTTCTCAATTTGAAAAAAAACTGAGTATTGATGATGGAATAAAGGAATTTGTATATACATCTAAGGATGATGCAGCTGTTAAATTCAGCTCTGAAATTGGTGAAAATTTTGTTGACTATTTGGGTTATAATCCATTACTCAATTCAATAGATATTTACTTTTATGCTAACAAGGTTGAAACATCTTATATAAATGATGTAGTTAAAATATTTGAAAAAGAAGATTTTGTTTACGAAGTTTCCTATGATGCTCCTCTTATTTTTTTAATCAATGACAATTTTAAAAAAGTTAAAGACTGGGTATTGGTATTGGCTATTTTTTTCGTTTTTATATCAATATTATTAATAAACAACACCATTAGGCTTTCAATCTACTCGAAAAGGATGACAATCAAAACAATGCAACTTGTTGGTGCAACAAAATCTTTTATAAAAAAACCTTTCATATTAACACAAATTAAGTTAGGTTTTTTAAGTGCAATTATTTCGTCAGCTTTTTTTGTATCAGTTATAATTTATTTCAATTTAAATTATTTTAATATTGATATATATATTATTCAAAACTCAATGATAATATCTGTTGTAACATCCCTTATCCTTAGTTTTATTATTTCATTTATTTCAACAAACTTCATAACAACTAGGTTCCTTAACTCAAAAATTGATAAATTATACTAATGGAAAAAAAGAAATTATTATTTGGTAAAAGAAACTATAAATTCATGTTAATAGGCATTTTTTTTATTGCCCTTGGTTTTATTCTAATGTCTGGAGGAGGTAGTGAGGATCCAAATATTTTTAATGAAGAAATATATAGTTTTAGGAGAATTAGACTAGCTCCAATGCTAGTTATCTTAGGCTTTATAATTGAGGTTTATGCCATTCTAACAAAACCAGAGTAAATTGGAAATTATTAAATCTTTTATACTTGGTATAGTTCAGGGATTAACAGAATTTTTACCTGTATCGTCTAGTGGTCATATCGAAATTTTTAAAGAAATTTTAAATTTTTCTTTTGATTCTAATAATGGTTTATTCTTTACACTTATACTGCATTTGGCAACCGCTATGAGCACCATAATTTATTTTTGGGATGATGTAAAAAAGATATTAAGTAGTTTGTTAAAATTTAAAAAAGATGAAAATTTCAACTTTTCTTTAATGATAATTGTTTCAATGATACCAGCAGGTTTAGTTGGGTTTTTCTATGAAGACAAAATAAACCAATTATTTAACGGTAACTTAATTTTAGTTGGATCAATGCTAATTGTCACATCATTGTTATTATTTATATCTGACAAAATGAATGATTTTAATAAAAAAATTAGCACAAAGAATGCCATTATAATTGGTATCGCACAGGCTTTTGCAATATTACCTGGAATATCTAGAAGTGGATCAACAATTGCAACATCATTATTTTTAGGTGTTAATAGAGATTTGGCTGCAAAGTTTTCTTTTTTAATGGTAATACCAATTATAGTTGGTTCTTCAATGAAAATGATTATTTATGATAATCTAATTTTTGAGGAGACAATTCTAACAAACTACATTGTTGGATTCATGTCTGCACTAATTTCTGGATATTACGCATGTAAATGGATGATATTTTTGGTAAAAAAAAGTAAGCTTATTTACTTTTCAATTTATTGTCTTCTAGTAGGGATAATTTCAATTTCATATTCATTGATACAATGATTTTTAATAAAAAATCTGTTGTTGATGGATTAATTATTCCAGTCTTTAAACCAATAAATTGGACTTCATTCGATGTTGTAAAGAAACTTAGAAATGATTTTAAAAAAACCTTCAAAATCAAGAAAATTAAAGTTGGCCATGCAGGAACATTAGATCCTTTAGCAACTGGATTACTTTTAATCTGTACAGGGAAAAAAACTAAAATTATTGAAGATTTACAAAATCTTGAAAAAACATATTTAGCAACATTCTGTTTTGGTAAAACTACCCCATCTTTTGACATGGAAACAGATTTTGATAAGATTTTTCCAGTTGATCACATAGATGAAGATTTAGTTATCAAAACATTAAAAGCCTTTACTGGAAAAATAAAACAGAGACCTCCTATTTATTCGGCACTCAAGTTCAAGGGTAAGCGTTTATATGAAATTGCTAGAAAAGGTGAAAAAGTAGATATTGATTATAGAAAAGTTACCATTAATGAATTTGAGATGTTAAATAATAATTTTCCTGAGTTTGATTTTAAAATAAAATGTTCTAAGGGAACTTATATCAGATCACTTGCACATGATTTTGGTAAAAAAGTAAAAAGTGGAGCTTATTTAAAATATTTGGAGAGATATTCAATTGGAAAATATACTATTCAAGAATGCTACACAATTGAGTCAATATCAAAATATTTATTAAGTCATCAATGTTAAAAATTCATCCCTTGAAATTTCTTCACCTCCCATACTTTTTAAGTGAGTAGTGGGAATTTGACAATCTATAAACCTATAATTATTTTTTTTTAATTCTTTTGCTAGATAAACTAGTGCAACTTTACTTGAATTTGTAGATCTTGAAAACATACTCTCACCACAAAAAATATCGCCTAAATCCAATCCATACAAACCTCCTACTATTTTTGAATTTTCCCATACCTCAACAGATATTGCCAAACCTTTTTCATGTAGTTTAATGAATGAATCTTTAAGCCCCTTTGTAATCCATGTACCTTTTTGGCCAAGTCTTTTAATGTTTGAGCATGATTCAATTACTTCCTCAAAGTCTTTATTGAAAGTAATTTTTAAAGGAGTTTTTTTTATAAAAGAATTTAAACTTTTTGAAATTTTAATCTTATTAGGATATAAAATCATTCTTGGATCAGGACTCCACCACATTAAATTGTCATCAGATTCAAACCATGGAAAAATTCCATTTTTATAAGCTTCAATTATTCTATTAGGATGAAGATCTCCACCATATGCTACAACTCCGTGCTTATTAGCACTTCTTGGTGAGGGAAAAACATGATCATCACCTAATCGTACCATAATTACTAAAATGGAAGATCATCAGGTTCTTTACTAGAATCCTGATCAGTATTTAGTTCTTCTTTAGTCGGTATTGGAGGGAGTTGAGTATCATAACTTTCATCAATTTTTTCAATTCTCCAACCTTGTAAGGAGTTAAAATATTTAACCTCATTATCTTTATTAGTCCATTCTCTTCCTCTAATATTTATATCAATTTTAACTAACTCTCCAACTTGATAAGAATTTAAAATTTCACATTTGTCTTGAATAAACTCAACTAATATGTTCTGCGGGTATTGTTCTTGCGTTGTAACAACCAGCTCTCTTTTTCTAAAACCATTAGTACCAAATTCTTTGGTCTCTCCGATTAACTTAATTTTACCAGAAATATTCATACTTAATCTAAATTACTTTTTATTTTAAAACAAACCTCTTCAAAATTCTCTTTTTCTAAATTTAAATTATTTGAAAAATTTAAATCTTCCATTTTATTAATTGGAATTAAGTGAACATGCACGTGAGGAACTTCAAGGCCAACCACAGACATGGCAATTCTTTCACAAGTAACAGATTTTTTCAATGCTTCAGCTATTTTTTTGGAAAAATTCATGAGAGAAACATACTCATCATCCTTTAAATCAAAAATATAGTCCTCTTCTCTTTTCAGGATACATAAAGTATGTCCATATGAATTTGGATTAATATCCAAAAAAGCAAGACATTTATCATCCTCATCTATTTTGTAACAAGGGATTTCACCATTAACTATTTTAGAAAATATTGATGACAATTTTATCTATTAATTGAAATGACTTCAAATTTTAGTTTTCCGTTAGGGACACTTATCTCAGCAAATTCACCCACTGATTTTCCTAGCAAACCTTTCCCAATTGGAGAATTTACAGAAATTTTACCACTTTTTAAATCTGCTTCACTTTCTGCAACGAGCTGATATTCCATAGTTGCACCATTGGATTGGTTTTTAATCTTTACTTTAGATAACACTAGTATTTTAGAGTTATCTAATTGGGATTCATCAATTAATCTTGCGTTCGAAAGAGTCTCTTCTAATTTTGAAATTTTTAATTCCAATAGACCTTGAGCCTCCTTTGCAGCATCATATTCAGCATTTTCACTTAAATCTCCTTTATCCCTAGCCTCAGCAATTGCTTTTGATGCATTTGGTCTTTCTACATCTTTCAAATGATTTAATTCTGACCTTAGTTTGTCTAAACCTTCTTTTGTATAATAACTAATTCCCATACTAAAAAAAAATCCTCTTACAAAGAGGTTAACCAAATATACAAATTTATTAAGTCTTATTTAGTTAAATTTATAATCACAAAGATGAAGAAGTGCCTATTTATATTTTTTTTTATTATTAGCTGTGAAAATGAACAGTCTAATTATAATCCCTACTTACCAGATATCAGTTTTGAACGAATCATAAATTTAAGTTTACCTAGTTTCGACAACTTAAATTTTACTGGTGGCTCTGTAAAAATTGATGGGATTGGTGTTTGTGGGGTAATACTTTTCAACTTTAACAATGATATTTTGGCATGGGAAGCTTGTGATCCTAATCACAAAAAAAGAGACGACTGTCCAGAATTAACTATTGATGGTGTTCAAGTTGAATGTGATTGTGTTGGTAATATATATAGCCTTGCTACTGGACAATTACTCAATAGCAACATGTCATCAAATTATCCATTAATTCGTTATAAAACCGAAATAATTGGAAATAATGTTAGAGTTTATAACTAAAATTCAAATACTAATCCTGCAAGAAAGTTTCTAGTTGCTTGAGGATAATATCCAGCTCCATCTAATGTTTTTATTTGACCTGGAAAACTCCATGTATCATCATATGTGTAATAATATCCATTAGATATGTATTCCTTATTAAAAATATTATTTATTAAAAAATTAATAGTGATAGATTGAAATATTTTTTCGGGTTGTAAAGAATAAGTAATATTTAAATCATTTACAAAATAACTTTCTAGTATTGAATTGGGTTGATCTGTATTACCCATATATTGCTTTCCAACAAATTTTGAAAGTAATGATAAAATTATTTTTTCTGAAGGTTGGTAAATAATTGCATTTGATCCAACAAATGATGGTGAAAAAGAGATATTAGTTTTACCATAATTATAAAGTGCTCCATCAACCATTGAAAAAATATTTTTATTCTTATTTGAACTTAATGTTAAATTCGTTTCAAAAGAAAATAGCTCAGAAATATTTATGCGATTTTCTATCTCCAAACCAATTCTGTAACTGGATCCACTATTGGTCCTTATTGGATTTCCAACATCATCTATTTCACCAGTTAAAATAAGTTGTTCGTCATAGAGCATAAAATATGAATTAAGGTTAAGAGACATTTTTTTATTTCTTAATCTCCATCCAAATTCAATATCATTCAATCTTTCAGGTCGGATGTCTGGATTACTTTCATAATCGGTTCTGTTTGGTTCTCGATTTGCTCTAGCATATGAAACATATAATAATGAATTGGGATTTAACTTATATGAAAGTCCTATTTTTGGGTTAAAGAAACCATAAGATTTATCAATAACCATATTAACTAAATCCGATGTTGTTCCAGATGTATTGTACTTTACATTTCTATATTGTAAATCTGAATAAAATTCAATTTTTTTATCTATAGAATAAAGTAATTTGGTAAAGAAACTTAAATCTTTTTTCTCTCCAAGACCCTCATAATATCTGTCCCTAATTTTTCCATTACTGCTAAAAGTTCTAGCCCAAATAACTTCTCCGAAGTGATCTCCAAAATAAGAACTATATGAACTACTAATAGTAAGGTCTATTTTATTTTTAACAAAATTTAAAGAACTATTAAATACATAAAAATCGTTATCCAGCCATCTCCTTCTTATTAAATCAGTTGTATCTGTTTTCTCTCCATTTGAGTTAGTATCGGATGAGACAATCCCACCATAGGTATCTAGATTATCATCTTCCCTAAATTGTTCAAAATAACCTCGGCCGTATGTGTAATTTAGTCCTAGATTAAATGACCAAAAGTTATTTATTTTTTCATTCCAATGTAACTGATAGTGGTCTTGCTTATAATTATCAATTTCATTCTCATAAGTATATGGGTTTTGTCTTCTATTTTCTTTTAATTGATCCATAGTTAGTCCATACCAAGATTGATATGTTTTTTCATGTCCAGCAAATGAAATAGCTTTAATTAAAGTTGAACCTTTTAGATAGGTGCCTTGAATAAAATATGATTTTAAATCTGAAAAGGCTCTATCAACATAACCGTCTGAATCAATTTTTGAAAATCTGCCTGAAAATTCAAAAAAATCGTTAATTTTTCCAGTACTAAACTTTATGGTATTTTTTCTTGTATTAAAACTTCCAAAACTGCTTGATATCTCTGCATAGGGTGTTTGCGAAATATTATCAGTTAAAATATTTATACTTGCACCAAATGCACCAGACCCGTTTGTTGATGTACCTATTCCTCGCTGAAGTTGTAAGCTTTGAACAGATGAAGTAAAATCGGGGAGATTCACCCAAAAAGTACCCATTGACTCAGGATCATTGAATGGTATTCCATTTATTGTAATATTGGTAGATTGAGGACTGACCCCTCTTACTCTTATCCCAGTGTAACCAATCCCAGCACCCGCATCAGATGTTGTTACAACAGAGGGAAGAAAGTTTAAAAGTATTGGTAAATCTTGACCTAAATTTTTGTTTTTTAATTTCTCGTTGTAAATGTTAGAATAACTAATTGGGGATGAGAATTTAGCTCTAATCCCATTTATAATTACCTCATCTAGATTTTGTTTTGTTCCTTGTACGGTATCAATGATTTTTTCTTGCGAATAAAGAATATTAGAAATAAAAAAAGCCGCTAATAAAATTCTTTTCATAATAATAATATTAACGGGGTAATAATTAAGTGAGTTTCATTTTCCTTACAAAAATTACTTTGTCAGGTTCAATGGGTATAATCTCAGCCTTAGCACCCCAGATTTTAATCAAAACTAAAAAAAAAAGGGCACAAAGGCCCTTTTTTAAGAATGATTTAGAAACTAGAATGAATATTTCAAACCAACTGAAATATTTCTTCCCATATCATGTATATTCAAGTTTTTCAATCTTGACAAATGGTCAACATATTCCTTGTCAAATAAGTTTGAAACTGACCAAAATAAATTTAAATCATTGTTTGCCATATTTAGCATGTAAGATCCCGAAACATCAAAAAGACTGTAGGATTCTGTAACTGTTTCATAATCTGCAACCTCATTTTGATTAGCCTTAGATACCAAACCAATCTCATAAGTTCCTGCCTTATCAAAATCTAAATCAAAATCCAATTTAAATGTTAATGGCGATATGAAAGGTAAGTTACCACCCTCCTTAACATTGCCTTTCAAGTACTCAAAGGATGTATTATAAGTTAACCAATCCAAATTGGTTTCTCCAGAAAGACTTACCTCAATTCCGAATAGAGTTGCATCCTCCTGGACATAGTTATATAAATCCATTCCATCCATTTCTCCACCAGTTGGTTTTATATAAATATAATTATCAAGTGAATTATAGAACATATCAACACCAAAACTAGCTTTATCAGAGAATGTGTTAAATACTAAATCAATTTGATTACTTTTCTCAACATCTAACCTATCATCTCCAATTTCATATCTAGATGTTCCATGATGAACACCATCTGCAAATAGTTCAGATAGATTTGGAGCTCTATAACCAGAGGATAGGTTTAATCTAACATTGGATGAAGAACCTAAGTTTTTCTTAAGACCAATTGAGGAAGTAAAACTTGTATATGATTTTTCAAAATCAGAATTTGTATGATGGTCATGAGTGTGAATATCTCTTTTATCCCCTCTAAAACCAACCATCAAATCTAAATTGTCCAGGTGAACATGAGAAATACCATAAAAACCTATGTCTTGTTTCTCTGCATCAGGTATTAATTCTTCTTCTCCAAAATTTGAATTTTCTTGAGTTAGAAAGCTACCACCTAAAATGAACTCAAATTTATCAGTCTTTGGAAAGATATATTTAAAATCCAAAGATGTTGTTTGAAGTTGCATGTCAATATGTGCTTCACCTTCATGATCATCATGATCATCATCATGGTCATCATCGTCATGGTCATCGTCATGGTCATCGTCATGGTCATCATCGTGATCTCCATGTTCCTCGTGGTGTCCAAACTCTTTTCTTAAGTTATCGGAAAGACCTAAAGTAACTTGTAGTTCAGATTTATTATTAAACTTTAAAGAGTTTTTCCAGCTAATAACGGTATTTTCTAATTCCTGGTAGCTTTCTTCTTCTTCCTCATGTTCATCATCATGATCATCATCGTGGTCATCATCATGGTCATCATCATGGTCATCATGGTCACCATGCTCTTCATGAGGAATTCCTAAATTGGTAGCTGTGTAATTGAATCTTAAATCTGATTCAAAATTATCTGTATTAAACCCAACACCAAACTTAAAGTCCGTCATTTCAGTCCAAGTATTTTCTACAACGCCATCTGCATTTTCATAGTCTCCAGCATCAATTATACTAGCTCTAGCTAATAAACTAAATTTATTGATCTTAGTATTTAACCCAACAGATGAGTTAATTCCAGAATAATTTGCATTGTATAGACTTTCAATATCAACCTTTAAGCCATCTTCTGATAGATATCTTTCAGGAGATATATATAATACTCCACCAATAGCATCACTTCCATAAAGTACTGACATTGGGCCTTTTATGACTTCAATAGATGATATACCTGATGTGTGAATCTCTAATCCATGTTCATCACCCCATTGCATATTTTCAAATCTAATGCCCTGGTAAACAGTAACAACTCTGTTACCACTTAAACCTCTAATTATAGGTTTCTGGATTCCTGGTCCAGTTGATACAAATGATACACCAGGAACATTATAAAGAGCTTTAGGGATTGATTGGCTTTTCAAAAAGCCAAGATCTCCTAAATTAACTTTATCAACGCTAATTACGTTGTTTTCAACAGACTCACTAAATGGGGTTGAAACAACAACTCCCTCTAATGAAACAGATACAATAGTATCATTAGTGGCCTCTTGTGAATTCGTTAGATTAAAGTTTAAGATTAAAACTAATCCTAAAATAATTTTATATATATTTTTCATTTTATTTATTTACGTTAATTGATTTTTATTGTTTGTTTTAATTAAAAAGAAAAACTAGGTGGACCACGTAAATGAATAATAAATTGATTTGAAAATTTAAAGTTTAATTTTTTAGATAATATTAGATTATTAAAAAATAAAATAATCAATATTAAAACAAATGGAAAAGTGAAGTTATTTAATGGATTTATTAGTAAATAACATAAAGTACATTCTTCCTCGGCTTGATGAATCCCTTCAAAATAAGAATGATGTGTTTCGTGTGAATGATCGTGTGAATGCATAAAAATATGCATAACAGTAGCCATATACGGAATAGTTACTGAAAAAATAAAAAGGGAAACAATTAGTTTTTTTGACATTCCTCTGAAAATCATTGCAAATTTAGCAAATTGTTTATTAAATTAATCGCCATTTCTTTTCTTTTTTGAAAATTTCCAGAGATAACAGCATATTTTTTTTTATTCAAGTCTAGTGAATTTTTAAATGAATTAAAAAAAACTTTTCTATCATTAGGCCTATCCCTCAAATCATCATTGATCCAAGGTATATCTATGTCCATTAAAAGATATAAATCATAATGATTTTTAATGGCACTCTCTTGTAAATCAGGATCACAGTATCCATTAAAATACAATTTTGAATATGTAGCGGTAGTTAAAAGATCAGTATCACAAAAAAGTATTTTAGTTGTTTTTTTTGCAATAATATTTTCATTTTTAATTTGTCCTTTAGCTATTGGTATTATATCCTTTAGCTCACAGGCTAATTGATACCTGTCCCATTTTTTTTGCAAATAGTTCCTTGCAAATTCATCAACATAAAATGTATTGTAATGAACTGCTAATTCTTTTGCTAAGGAGGATTTTCCTGTAGACTCAGGCCCAAACAAAACAACTTTTATACAATCTGATTTTTCCTGTTGTAAATACTTTTCCATTTATAGTATCCCGCAATGGCAATAAAGGTAAAAATAAAGTATTGAAAACTAGTGAAAGTCAATCCTTTATATAGATATAATGGAGTTGAAATAATATCTCCAATTATCCAAAAAATCCAGCTTTCAATTTTTCTTCTAGCCATCAACCACATACCAGCAAAAAATATTGATGTAGTTAATATGTCTATGTAAGAAACTAGTCCACCCCACTTATTGAAAACAGTATACATTAAAGAGACAAAAATTGCTGATAATATTGATATTATTAAAATTATTTTTTTGTCACTATAGTTAACCCTGGAGATTGGGGTAAAATCATTATTAGAATTTTTTCTTGTCCAATAATACCAACCGTAAATACTTACAACAAAGTAGTAAGCATTTATAATCATATCTCCTAAAAGCTCCCATTTAAATAATAAATAAACAAATATGGATGTATTGATTAAGCCTGTTGGAAAAACTAAAACATTATTATTTTTTGAAAACCAAACTGATAGAAAACCAAAAAATACTGCAAATATTTCTAATCCAATATCTAACTGAGAATAGCTTCCATATTGCTGAAATAAGAAATTTAAAATTTCATTCATCTTACTTAACTATTGAACAAATGTAGTCTGAATGAATAATATTTTCCGAATTAAAAAAAGATTTTTTCTCTTGATCTTCCACTAAAACTGAGCAACTTTTAAAATCATCACTAATGGACTTAATCTTGATATTATTTA